>NZ_PIRZ01000001.1:300000-422531 GCF_003048575.1 Campylobacter concisus
GCTGAGTAAAGCACACGATCAACTACGACTGCACCGCTATCTTTGTCGATCTCGTATTTGATATTTGAGCCATAAGGTATTTCGATTACGGCACTGATTTTATCTGGGTTTGAGCCAGCTTTGATCTTTGAAACGTCCATATATTCGTCCTTTTTATTAGAAATTTTCGTGATTTTAGTATTTTTTGCATTAAATACGCGTAAAATTTAACTACTTTATAACCTCTACGCTATCGACATCGATCTCTGTTTTCATAAGGTCTTTATCCACTTCGCCTCTTATTCTTAAAGGCGTATCTTCGTTGGCTGTTATGTTGCCATATTTTTTGTTATCGATCTCAATAATAATGACATCACCATTTTTATCAATAAATTCATATTTGTCTGATTTTATATGCGATTTTATTTTGCCCTCAAGTACAACTTTAGCGTCGTCTTTTAGTTTCAAAGCCTCTTTTACGCTTATCGTTTCGCTTGAGTGCTTTGATGTGAAGTCTCCAGCCATTGCGATGCTAGCAGCTAGTGAAGCGATTATAATTTTTTTCATTTTTATCCTTTTGGAATTTATTGTAAAAATTTAAAAGGATATTACATTTTTGATATTAATGAAAAGTAAGTTTTAAAACCTTGCACCTTTTGATGCAAGGTCTGTAAATTTATAGAAGTTTAGTTAGTAAATTTTTGATATCAGTTACGATCTCGTCTATACCGCGTTCACCGTTTACTACATGAAGTAGCTCCTTTTTGCTGTAAAATTCACGGATAGAAACAATCGGATCAAGATATACTTTCATGCGGTTGTTGAATACTTCGTTGTTGTCATCAGCACCTCTTGCGCGGCCGAGTACTCTAGCTCTTGCCACATCTTCGCTAACGTCTACTTCGATGACGCCTTTAAGAGAAATTTCTTTTTGCTCGCTTAATACCTTGTCAAGCTCTGTCATTTGTTCAATGCTTCTTGGGTAGCCGTCTATTATGATATTTGATTTTTCTGAGCCTTTAATGGCTGATACGATTGCGTTTACGACAACGTCAAGTGGAACCAAATTTCCTTTTGAGATAAAGCCATCTATCAGCCTACCAAGCTCGCTACCGCTAGCAACCTCTGCTCTTAAAAGATCGCCAGTTGAGAAGTGTGCAAATTTTTCATCTTGCTGTGCAATGAGTGATGCGTCTGTTGTTTTGCCGCTGCCTGGAGCGCCTATGATTAAAAATAAATTCTTCATTCTTTCCCTTTTTTATATTTTTTGAGCATCTTTGAATGAGTTTGAAAATTTCACCCTACAGCAGACTATATGTCTAGCTTTGGGATAAAATTTTCTGCACAACATCCAAATTCATCTCAAAAATTTAATCTTTTAATAAAATAACTCAAATTTAGACATATAAAAAGTCTAAATTTATTGCAAAAATTTTAAGCCTTTTGCTCTTTTTCTCTTATCCTTAGTCCTAGCTCCCTAAGCTGTTCGTTGCTAGCGTAGCTTGGTGCTTTTGTGAGCGGGCACTGAGCACGCTGTGTTTTAGGGAAGGCTATAACATCACGGATCGAGCCTGCTTTATTTACAAGCATATTTAGCCTGTCAAATCCGATCGCGATACCACCATGTGGAGGCGCGCCAAATGTCAAGGCATCAAGCAAGAAGCCAAATTTCTCACGCTGCTCCTCTTCGTCTATGCCAAGAAGTTTAAAGACTTTTTGTTGGATGTCATTTTTGTGAATTCTTATACTTCCGCCGCCAAGCTCAAAGCCGTTTAAAACAACGTCGTGAGCGATAGATAGGATATCCTCAAGATCAGGCTCATCTATATTTTTTGGCATAGTAAATGGATGGTGCATCGCAGAGTAGCTGCCATCGTCGTTTTGCTCAAACATCGGGAAGTCAAGCACCCATAAAAACTCAAGCTTGTCTTGATCGATTATACCCATTTGTTCTGCTAGAAAAATTCTAAATCTTCCCATATAATCAAGCACGACTTTTTTCTTGCCAGCACCGAAGAATACAACGTCGCCAACTTTTAGTTCACATCTTGAGACGATCTCATCAAGATCGCTTTGCTCGAAAAATTTGCAAAGCGGGCCTTTTAGTCCTTCTTCTTTCATTTGGAAGTAGCCAAGCCCTTGTGCTCCAAATTTACGTACAAATTCTTCAAATCTATTCATCTCGCGTTTACTAAAGATGTTGTCGCCATTTGGCACTTTTAGCGCTTTTATGCGGTTTTTCTTCTTATCTTTTGCGATCCCGCTAAAAATTTCATTACTTGAGCGTTCAAAAATATCAATTACATCAACCATTTTGAGGTCATATCTGAGGTCTGGCTTGTCTGAACCGTAAGTCTCGGTAGCCTCTTTGTAGCTCATGCGTCTAAATGGTGTTTTGATGTCGTGCCCGCAGGCTTTAAAGATATCTTTTAGCATCGTCTCGGCCATATTTATGATATCTTCTTGCTCTACAAAGCTCATTTCGATATCTATTTGAGTAAATTCTGGTTGGCGATCAGCCCTTAGATCTTCGTCGCGGAAGCATTTTGCTATCTGAAAATACTTATCAAAACCAGAACACATCAAAAGCTGCTTAAATAGCTGTGGGCTTTGTGGTAGCGCATAAAACTGACCTGGATACACGCGGCTCGGTACTAGGTAGTCTCTCGCACCTTCTGGAGTTGCGCGTGTTAAAACCGGAGTTTCAAATTCGATAAAGCCCATTTTATCTAGGCTGTTTCTAGCTGCGATCGCTGCACGAGAACGCATTTTAAATATATTTTGCAAGCGCTCGCTTCTAAGGTCTAGAAAGCGGTATTTTAGCCTGATGTCCTCATTTACGCTCTCATCGCCTATCATAAATGGTAGCGGCTCGCTTGGGTTTTCAATGATGAGCTCGCTTACTATCACCTCTATCTCGCCAGTTTTTAGCTTTGGATTGGTTAGCCCTTCGCCTCTAGCTCTTACTTTTCCTTTTGCTTTTAAGACATATTCATCTCTTACTTTTGCAGCAATATCATGTGCTTCTTTGCTGTCAGCGGGGTCACAAACTAACTGTATAAGCCCACTAACATCTCTTAAGTCGATGAAAATGACGCCACCATGATCTCTATATGTGTTTGCCCAGCCACAAAGTATTACTTCTTTGCTGATATCAGCTTTGCTAAGATCGGTGCAATAATGACTTCGCATAAAATGCTCCTTTGCAATGTTTTTTAGGCAATTATAATCGCTTTTTTCTTTTGAAAAGCTTTGTTAAAATAAAATATGTTACAATCATTTACATGGAAAATGAACAAAAATTTAATACTTTTTGCACAAAAAAAGTGGGACTCATTGCCAAAGATTATCCATTGTTTAGGCAAGATTTAAAAAAGCTAGAAAAAATTTTATCAAAATATAGTGCAGAAATTTTACTTGAGAAAAATTGTGCCAAGCGTATAGAAAAAAATGGTTTTGAGCTTATAAAATTAGCCAAAGAGTGCGAATTTTTAATCACGCTTGGCGGTGATGGCACTATAATCTCGACTTGTAGAAAACTAGCTCATATCTCGCCACTTGTCCTTGGCATACACGCTGGTAAGCTAGGCTTTTTGACAGATATCACGATTGGCGAGAGTGAGAAATTTTTTAAAGACTTTTTTGATGATAAATTTGAGGTGGAAACGCCTTTTATGCTTGATGTGACGCTTCACAAAAATGATGGCAAAACCGAGCAAAAAATAGCATTTAACGATGCAGTCATCGTTAGTAAAAATGGTGGTTCGATGACGCATATCGAGGCACTTTTAAATGAAAAATATTTTAATTCATATTTTGGTGACGGCGTTATAGTAGCGACACCTGCTGGAACAACGGCATATAACATGAGCGCAAATGGCCCTATTATCTATCCATTAAGCGAAGTTTTTACAGTAACTCCCATCTGCTCGCACTCACTTACACAGCGCCCAGTTGTACTTACAAAAAATCACACGGTTAAATTTAGAACAAATAGCGACGCCATTTTAGTAATAGACGGACAAGATAGATTTGATATGAGTAAAATTTCAGCCGTTAGCATGAGCCTTAGCAACAAAAAAGCGAGGCTGATACGCCACATCGGCAGGGATTATTTTCAAATTTTAAAAGAGAAACTTCACTGGGGTTATAATGATTGATCGAATTTTGATTAAAGATTATCTAAATTTTAAAAATGTCGAGCTAAATTTCAAAGAGGGGCTTAGCGTATTTACGGGCGTTAGTGGCGCTGGTAAGTCGGTGCTAATGAGCGCCATAATGGCTGTTTTTGGGCTAAAAGATAGCGAGGCAAGGCTAATAGAAGCTGACGTGGAGCATAAATTTGAGCTTGATGAGTTTGGTATAGAAAACGAAGAGGTCAATATTTTCAAGCTTTTAAAAGATAAAAGCACGAGATATTTTATAAATCAGCAAGCCATCTCAAAGAAAAATTTAGCTCAAGTGGCGCGTGAGCATATCAAATATCTCTCGGCAAAAGAGGCAAACGAGTTTGAAAATGAGAAATTTCTAAATTTGCTTGACAGGCTAGAAATTTCGAAAAATGAGAAATTTAAAGAAACAAAGCAGGAATTTGAAGAGACCTTTTTGGAATTTTCTAAAATTTCAAAAGAGCTAGCCACTATAAAAGAGGAAGAGAAAAAGGTCGAGGAGCTAAAGGAGCTTGCTAGCTTTGAGATCGAGAAGATAAGAAGTGTAGGGCCTAAAAAAGGCGAGTTTGAAGAGCTCATGGAGACTAAAAAAAGGCTTAGTAAAAAGGATAAGATAAATGAAGCGTGGGCTAGGGCTGAGCGGATATTTGAGCTAGAGCACAGCGTAAATGAGGCGCTAAGTATCAGCGATCTTGATAATGGCTTTTTTGAAGATGCAATGAACGAGCTAAGGGTTGCAAGAGATAGCCTAAATATGGAAGAGCTTGATGATATTGACGTTGAGAGCGTGCTTGATAGGATAGAGGCGCTAAATGCTATTATTAGGCGATATGGCAGTGAGGAAGAGGCGCTAGAGGCACTTGATAAAAAGGAAAAAGAGCTTGCCAGATATGAAAATTTAAGCTTTGAAAAGAGCGAGCTTGAGAAGAAATTTGAAATTTTAAGCAAAAAGGCAAATGAGCTTGCCAGCGTTTTAAGCAGGGTAAGGGGCGTAAATTTAAAAGAGCTTGAGAGTATGATAAATTTATATTTAAAAGAGCTTTATATGCCAGATATTACGCTAAAAATAGAAGAAAAAAGACTTGATATTTTAGGACTTGATGAGGTTTGTCTAAATTTAAATGAGACTTCGCTTAAAAATTTAAGTTCAGGCGAGCTAAACCGCCTAAGACTGGCTTTTATAGCCGCATCTAGTGAGATTACAAAAACGGGCGGTGATGTCATCATACTTGATGAAATAGATGCAAATTTAAGCGGAAAAGAGGCTATGAGTATCGCAAATGTTTTGCTTAAGCTTGCAAATTTTTATCAAATTTTTGCCATTTCACATCAGCCACAGCTTAGCTCAAAGGCAAATTCACACTTTTTAGTAGAGCGTCATGGAGAAAACTCGGTCGTAAGAGAGCTTGATAAAGAGGAGCGTGTAAATGAGCTTGCGCGTATGATAAGTGGCGAGCACATAAGCGAAGAAGCGATAAATTTTGCGAAAGGGCTTTTAAAGTAGCTTAATTTAAATTATTAATTTAAGCTTTATAAATAAATTTATTTGATAAAATCGTCACTAATTTGATAAAAATTTTTGTAGGAATAATATGGAAAGAATCCTTGTAGTTGATGATAATAAGGCGTTAGCAAAGCTGATTGTTATGCAAATGGAAAAGAGCATTGATGATATGACAATTGATGTTGCATATAGTTTTGCCGAGGCTAAGACGCTAATTAGCGAGCATGATAAAGATTATTTTATGACTATTTTGGATTTAAATTTGCCAGATGCTCCAAATGGCGAGATCGTTGATTATGCACTTTCCAAAGGACTTTCAGCTATTGTTTTAACAGGTAGCATTGATGATGAAACAAGGCAAAATTTTATAAATAAAGATATTGTTGATTATGTTTATAAAGGAAATATGGACGATATCAACTATATCTTTCAAATGATAAATAGACTGAGCAAAAATAGACAATACAAGGTTTTGGTTGTTGAAGACTCGCTCCCTTTTAGAAATATGATAAAAAAGATATTAACTAGCCTTCAGTTTAAAGTTTTGGCTGCGGCTCATGGCGAAGAGGCAATGAGTTATTTTGCAGATAATCCTGATATAAATCTTGTAATAACTGATTATAGAATGCCGGTAAAAGATGGCCTTGAAGTTTTAAAAGAGGTTAGAAAAGAAAAAGATAAAAATAGTCTTGGCGTAATCGTTATGACATCTCCTAGCGAAAAGACTGATGCGTCAATATTCTTAAAAAATGGTGCGAGCGACTTTATAGCAAAACCATTTTCAAAAGAAGAGCTAATATGTCGTGTTAATAATACGATTGAAGCGATGGAAAATATAAATAAGATAGCAAATTTTGCAAATCGTGACTTCTTGACCGGGGTTTATAATAGAAGATTTTTTTATTCCGACGTGGAAGAGTATGTCCAGGCAGCTGAAGAGACCAATGAGCCTTATGCTTTTGCAATGATTGATATTGATTATTTTAAGAAGATAAATGATACATATGGCCATGATGGCGGAGATAGGATACTAAAATCAATCGCAAAAATTTTAAATGACAATACAAAAGGAAGTGATATCGTTGCTAGATTTGGTGGCGAAGAGTTTTGTGTTGTACTTAAAAAGATAAGCCAAGAAGAAGCTGTCAAATTTTTTGTAAATTTACGAGCCAAAGTGGCTGAAAATGAAGTAACTATAAAAAAGGAAAAAGTAAAAGTTACTATATCAATAGGTGTATCTTTTGGCAATGGGCATTGCGAGATAGACGATATGCTTGAGGCTTGCGATTCAGCACTTTACATCGCAAAAGAAAATGGTAGAAATAGAGTAGAAATAGCTTTATGATTATAGATACGCATTGTCATTTAGATAGTAAAGTTTATGATCCTGACCTTGATAAAATTTTAGATGAAGCTAGAAATTTAGGGCTAAAAGGCTTTATTATCCCGGGAGCTGATATCAATGATTTACCAAAAGCGGCTAAAATAGCGCATGAAAATTCTGACATTTTCTTTGCCGCTGGAGTTCATCCATATGATAAAGAGAGTTTTAGTATTGAAATTTTAAGAAATTTTGCCAAAGATGAAAAGTGTGTGGCAATGGGTGAATGCGGTCTGGACTACTTTCGCTTACCAAAAGATGAAAGTGAAAAGATAAAAGAAAAAGAGGATCAAAAACGTATTTTTTTAGCTCAACTTGATTTGGCTGTTGAGTTAAAAAAACCCGTTATTCTTCACATTAGGGAGGCTAATGAGGACTCTTTTAATATCTTAAAAGAGTATGCACCAAAGCTTGAAGCTGGAGCGATTTTGCACTGTTATAATGCTTCGCCACTTCTTTTAGAGCTTTGTAAATTTGGGAATTTTTACTTTGGCATAGGCGGTGTTTTAACATTTAAAAATGCTAAAAATTTAGTCGAAATTTTGCCAAAAATCCCATTTGATAGGATAGTTATTGAAACTGACGCTCCTTATCTCACGCCAGAACCAAATCGTGGCAAGAGAAATGAGCCGGCGTTTACGACATTTGTTGCTAAAAAGATAGCTGAAATTTTAAACCTTGAGTTTGAAGTTGTTTGTGAAAAAACTTCAAATAATGCCAAAAGGTTGTTTAAGTGCTTTGCTTAAATTTTGAGCGTTGCACTTGTTTAAGATGCTAGCATCTTAAGTTTTGACACGAAAAAGGATAGAAATGAAAGCAATGCTTAAAATATTTTTAATGTTTGCATGTAGTACCTTGCTACTGGCAAATACACCTGAAAAAAGCTCATACGACACTCAGGTAAAAATTTTAAAAGAGCTAGATATTGATGCTAGCTTTATGAAGACTTCTCACTATGCAAAGATGAGGCAAGGTATCAAACAATCACAACTTGAAACATTTACAGATGCTCTAAAAAATGGTTATATGTATATACCGATGGTAAAAGAGCAGATCAAAAAATCAGGCGTACCTGAGTCATTCTTTTATCTAGCTATGATAGAATCAGGCTTTTCAAATCACACAGTCTCAAACGCAAAAGCTACTGGCATGTGGCAGTTTATGGAGCAAACGGCTAGACTGCATGGACTAAAGGTAGGACAGTATGTCGATGAGAGAAAAGATCCAGTAGAGTCTACTATTGCAGCAACAAATTATCTAAAGTCGCTTAAAAATCAATTTGGCAAGTGGTATCTAGCAGCTATGGCCTATAACTGCGGTGATGGTGCCTTAAAAAGAGCCATACAAAAAGCTGGCACAGATGACCTTGTAACGCTTCTTGACGCAGAGAAAAAATACCTTCCAGCCGAAACTAGAAATTTTGTTATCAAAATTTTAAGAGCAGCATATACTGCAAAAGACGCAGACTTCTTGATGTCTAAAGATTCATCTTTATTGAATATAAACGGAGGACTAAAGCTTGTAAAAGTAAAAGTACCTGGCGGTACAAATTTAGCTCAAATAGGCGATAGTATCGGCCTTAGTACAAAAAAGATGAAAAATAACAACCCGCATTTAAAATTTGTATTTACTCCGCCAACTCTAAAAGATTATTATGTTTATATCCCTGAAAATAAAAAACAACTTTTTGCAGAAAATTTCAAGCCATTTAAAGGTAAAAATAATTTTTATACCTACGTTGTAAAAAAAGGCGAAACACTACTTTCTATCTCTAAAAAAACAGGTGTTAGTCATAGAGCGATCAAAGACTACAATGAACTTAGTACAAATGCCGTAAGCTATAATCAAAAACTAATTATTCCATTTTCCGCACAAAATAAATCTCAAAACTATATAGTCCAAACTGGTGACACGATAGCTTCTTTATCTAAAAAATTTAATGTGAGTGAAAAAGATTTAAAAGATGCAAATTCTTTTGCTAGTTCAAATTTAAATGTTGGAGCAAATATTGTCATACCATAAGAGCCTAAAATTTTATATAGGACTAAGTTTTACTCTTCTAGTTACTGGTTGCTCTTGGAACGGGGCACCATTTACACCAAGTGGCCCAACTAATGTAAAGGGCAACAATTCAGCTTCTATCCAAAAAGCAACAATGAGACCTTACACGATAAATGGCAAAACATACTACCCAACCGTTGTAAGCGTTGGTGATAAGGCAAGCGGTACGGCAAGCTGGTATGGTCCAAATTTTCATGGCAAAACAACCTCAAACGGCGAAATTTATAATATGTACAACATGACTGCAGCACACAAAACTTTGCCGATGAATACGATCCTTAAAGTAACAAATTTAAGAAATCAAAAAAGCGTCATTGTTCGCGTAAATGATCGTGGACCTTTTGTGGCTGATAGAGTTTTAGACCTTTCAAAGGCGGCTGCAACTAAACTTGATATTATCGGTACAGGCACAGCTCCAGTCAGTATGGAAGTCATAGGCTTTAATGAAGATATTAATGCTGTTGCAAGCATTAACACTCAAGCAAAACCGACAAGCACTGGCATAAAAGTGCCAAATCCAGTCTCTCCGACAGCTCCAACTGGAGGTATTATTATTTCTTCAGAGCAACGAGTCGTAGGTGGAGATTTTATGGTGCAAATTGGCTCATTTAAAAACCTTGAGGGCGCAAACAGATATCAAAGAGAGCATCAAAGCATAGATGGTTACAAGTCGGTAGTTAGGACATTTACTATAGATGGCTCGACCATTTATAGGGTATTTTTAAATGGCTTTAGAAGTGAGGACGAGGCTAGGGATTATGCAAGAAGCGGTAAATTCCAAGGTGCATTTATAGTAAGAGGTTAGGGCGTGAGAGAAGAAATTTTAGAGCTAACTAGAAATACAAAAGAGACACAAATCTCAATGAAGCTTAAAATTTATGGCTCTGGTATTGCAAAGATAGATACTGGCATTGGCTTTTTTGACCATATGCTTGAAGCTTTTACAAAGCATTCTTTGCTTGATCTTGAAATTTCATGCAAGGGCGACACGTATGTGGATTTTCACCACAGCGTTGAGGATGTAGGCATAGTTTTGGGTCAGCTTTTAAAAGAGGCCTTGTATCCTTTAAGTGGTGTTGAGAGATTTGGCGAGGCAAGCGTTGTTATGGATGAGGCGGCTGTTTTTTGCACACTAGATCTTAGCAATAGAGCCTATCTTGTATATGAAAATTTTAATGAAAATGCCAAGGTTGGCGAGTTTGACACGGAGCTTGTGGAAGAGTTTTTTAGAGCAGTTGCGATAAATTCAGCCATCACTCTTCATCTAAATCAAATTCGTGGCAAAAATACTCATCACATCATCGAAGTAACATTTAAATCATTTGCCGTCGCACTTCGTAGAGCGCTTGCTAAAAACGCAAGGATAGGCACACCAAGCACAAAAGGCGTTTTATGATAGAGATTATATTTTTAGATGTTGATGGCTGCCTGACTGATGGCAAGATCATATACAATGCAAATGGTGAAGAGCTTAAATTTTTTGATGTAAAAGATGGCTACGCGATAGAAAGCTGGCTAAAGCTTGGCAAAAAAGTAGCTATCATTACTGGTAGAAAGTCAGCCATCGTTGAGCGAAGGGCTGAAGATCTAAAGATAAATCACGTCTATCAAGGTGTTGGTAATAAATTTGAAGTGGCGAGTGAGATATTAAAATTTGAAGGGCTTAGCTTTAAAAACGCAGCAGCTATTGGCGATGACTACAATGACTATAAAATTTTAAATGCAGTTGCTTGGAGCTTTAAGCCAAAAGACGCGATAAAAGAGCTTGATGTAAAGACAAAACTAAAGCACAAAGGTGGCAATGGCGCGGTTAGAGAAATGATCGAGCTTATTATAAAATCAGAAAATTTATATGACGAGTGGTCTAAGCGTTGGTTGTAAAAATTTTCTACTTCGTCGTGGCAATTTTTAGTGTCGTGATGATATTTTTGGCAGCTCAAGATCCATACCTTGCAAATGTTTTAAAGATCGACACAAAGATATCAAATATGCAGATAAATGATGTGATAGATTATGAGATAAATTCCACAAAAATAAGCGGAGTCTACGAGGCTGACGAGCTAAATAGATACAATGATAAAGATGAATTTTTGAGTTTTAAAGCAAAAATTTTAAGAGGAAATTTAAAACATTTTCTAAGCTCAGACAAAGCAATCTCACAAAACGACGAAATCATCTTTCAAAAGAATGCAAAATACGAAAACAACGATAGTTTGAGATTTATAAGTGACGAAGTGATATATGGAACAAAAACAAAGATAGTAAGATCTGAAGCAAATTTCACGCTCATAAGAAATAATGATAAGGCACTGGGTGAGAGTGGAAGCTATGATCTTGGCAAAAAACAAACGCAGGTAAAAGGGTTAAGGGCATGGGTAGAAGAAAATCAGCGATTTTAGCGGTGATATTGGGTTTTACATTTTTAAATGCAGAGCAAGTTGAAATCACATCAAATGATTTTTTTGCAGATGAGAATAAGCAAACTAGTGAATTTGTAGGTAATGTAAATATCAAAAAGGGTTCATTTGATGAGCTTAAGGCGGATAAGGTGGTTGTCTATTTTGACAAAAAACGCCAGCCTATAAAATATGTGGCCACTGGCAATGCTAGAGCAAAAATTTTTATAAAAGATAAGCACTACGACGGCAAAGGCAATACTCTTACATACGAGCCAGCAAAACAGATCTATACTGTTAGTGGAAATGGCTATTTGCATGAAGTAGAAACTGATAAGAATGTTTATGGTGAAAAGATCGTTGTCAATCAAAAAGATGGCACATATAGTGTAAATAGTGATGAGAAAAAACCTGTTAAATTTATCTTTCAGGTAGAGGAAAAAGATAAGTGATAAGGCCACTAGGTGCTAAATTTATTACATCAAGTCCAAGTATAAAAGAGGCTCCAAGCTTCGTAACAAGCGAAGTTGTCTTTTTGGGTAGATCAAATGTTGGTAAAAGTAGCCTCATAAATACACTTGTAAATCAAAAAAATCTAGCCAAAAGCTCATCGACTCCTGGCAAAACTCAGCTTATAAATTTTTTTGAGGCCGAGTTTTGTGAGCAAAAAGACGAGCAGGAAGAAAAAGATAAATTTAAGCTCATTTTGGTTGATTTGCCAGGCTTTGGCTATGCAAAAGTAGCAAAGTCAAAGCATGATGAATGGCGTAAAAATTTAGATGAGTTTTTGAAATTTAGAAGCGACATAAGGCTTTTTATACATCTAATTGATGCTAGGCATTTTGATTTAGATATAGACGTAAATGTAGATGCTTATCTAAAAAGCTTTTTAAGAGCTGACCAGAAAATTTTAAATTTATATACAAAAAGTGATAAGCTAAATCAAAGCCAAAAGAGTGCGGTAATGAAATTTGACCCAAGCGGCATCTTGGTCTCAACTCTTAATAAAAGCGGTATCGAAAAGGCTAGAGAAGCTATCATAAATAACGCTCTTGGTAGATAAAATGCAAACCATAAGCAGCTTAGATATTAAAATTTTTAAAGAATTTTGGTGGGCTGTTTTTTTATTCTCATATGAGATCGCAACTACGCAATTTGGCTTTTTGCCGCCACTCATTGGTATTTTTTTTACTTATATGATTTTGGAGTACTCAAGAAAACAAAAGCAATACGACGAGTTTAAGCACAATTGGTACTTTGCGATAATTTTTATAATATTTGCTGAGCAAATTCATGGATTTCATCTTTTTTCAACGATTATTGCATTTTTGCTTTTTTATAATTTTATTTTAGACTGGCTCTATACCACGATGAAGTGGCGAAATTGTCTACTTATCATCTTTGTAGCAGCTGGATATGCTTTAACCTTTCTTGTAAATAATCTATTTGCTTACGTTTTAAATGAGCAAAATTTAGCATTTTCGTCTGAATATCTATTTTTTATATCATTTGAAAGTATCCTTGCTATCGTTCTTTTTAGGGATAAAGTGCTATGAGGATGCGCATCGTCTTTAGTGTGATCGCTCTTTTTTGGATTATACTTTTGGGACGAATTTATCACCTAAGCATAAACTCAAATACTTACTACAACGAGATCGCGGAGCAAAACGCGATAAAGACTATTTATATTCCGCCAGTTAGGGGCATTATTTTTGACGCACATGATAAGCCAATGGCTGTTAATCGTCTTGGCTTTTCAGTATCCATTAGACCTCACTTAAGTACTAATAAAAAGGTAAAAATTTTAGATGATGAGCTAGCTTACATTGGCTCACTATTTAGCGATCTAAATGTTACAAAGCTTAAAAATGAATACATAAAAAATGACTCAGCTTATAACCAAGATTTTATAAATGTGGTCGAATTTATTGATTATGATAAATTTTTACCATTTTTTGCATCACTTTCTTTGCGTGAAAATTTAGAGATAAGGCCCGCTTCAAAACGCCACTATCCGTATAA
Source organism: Campylobacter concisus (assembly GCF_003048575.1). NCBI lineage: Bacteria > Pseudomonadati > Campylobacterota > Epsilonproteobacteria > Campylobacterales > Campylobacteraceae > Campylobacter > Campylobacter concisus. Next base: position 313,513 of record NZ_PIRZ01000001.1, read on the forward strand.
CGATCTAGCTTCTCACATCATCGGCTACGTTGGTAGGGCAAATCAAAAAGATATGGATAATGATCCTTTGACAAAGCTTACAAATTACATTGGAAGAAGTGGCGTGGAGCGGTTTTATAATCCGATCTTACAAGGAATTCAAGGGTTTAAAAAGATAAAGGTAAATGCCCTAAATGAAGAGATCGAACAGATAAACTATCAAGCACCACAAAGTCAAAATATCAAGCTTGCAGTCGATCTTGAGCTTCAGCAGTTTGTGGCCGATGTCTTTGGCAAGGATGCAGGAAGCGTTATTGTTATGAGTCTAAAGGACGGTGCTATCATCGCAGCAGGAAGCTTTCCTGAGTATGATCTAAATCCATTTGTGCTTGGAATTTCTCAGCCTGAATGGGAAGAGCTTGTAAAAAACGTCGATCATCCTTTTACAAACAAGCTAATAAACGGCCTTTATCCGCCAGGATCTGTCGTAAAAATGGGTATGGCACTTGCGTTTTTGGATAATGGCATGAGTAAATACGATAGCTTTTTTTGTAGTGGCTCGTATGAGCTTGGAGGGCGTAAATTTCGCTGCTGGAACTCTCACGGACATGGAAATGTTAATATGAATACGGCAATTAGAGAGAGCTGTGATGATTATTTTTATAAAGGTAGTCAAAAGATAGGGATCGACGCTATTGTGCCGATACTTGAACGTATGGGTTTTGGTAGAAAAACCGAGGTTGATTTGCCAAATGAGTTTGTGGGGACTTTGCCAAGTAGAGAGTGGAAGATGAGGAAGTATGGCAAAGCGTGGTTTCAAGGTGAGACCCTTATCACTTCTATCGGACAGGGAAATTTCTTAGTCACGCCTATGCAAGTGGCAAAATATACAGCTGGCCTTGCAACTGGGCTAAACGTGACTCCACATTTTTTAAAGAGCATTGATGGCAAGGATGTTGATTTTACGCCGACCGATGATGCTTTTACACCGTTTGAAAAATCACAGTTACCAGCCATTAGGCATGCAATGTATGAAGTGGCAAATCACCCAAGAGGCACGGCAAATAGGCATTTTATTGGAAGCCTAGTTAAAGTTGCTGCAAAGACAGGTACTGCCCAGGTCGTTGGAATTTCTCAAACTGAAAAGAAACGTATGAAAGAAGAGGATATGGCGTATTTGCAAAGATCTCATGCGTGGATGACTACATATGCGCCCTATGAAGACCCGCAATACGTTATCACAATGGTTATCGAGCATGGTGGCCATGGCGGAAGTGCGGCTGGGCCAAAAATCGCTCAAATTTATAATAAACTCGTTGAAATGGGATATATAAATTTAGAAAAAATCCAAAGCGATCAAAATAAGAAACAAGACAATAAGAAAAAATAAGATCACTAAAAAGCCGTGGCAGTGACCACTTACTTAGAATTTTTTTACCTTGTACTTGGTGCGTTTTTGGCTAAATTTGTCAACTACTTTTTAATCCTCTTTATTAAATTTTGGTAAGTTTGACTGAGAATTTATGTTTTTAGTAGCTAGCAAGAGTCTAAGCGTTGATATATCTTTAAATCAGTTAAATACCCTTGCTTAATAATTTACCACTTTTAGGAGCTCATAAGAAAAATTTTTGATTTTTATATACGATTTTATCAGTAGCATTTGCCTTTTTAAAGCCATTTAGCCTTAGCCTACAGCTATCACAAAGTCCGCATGCCTCGTCCTCACTCTCATAGCAGCTCCAGGTTAGCTCTATTGGTGAGTCAAGTTCTAGCGATTTTAATACAATGTCAGCCTTGCTTAAATTTACAAGTGGCGTAATGATCTGGCAAGAAAAGCTGTCTGATGTGCCTAAATTTATCGCCTCATTTATGCTTTTTATGAAGCTCTCTTTGCAGTCTGGGTATCCTGAGCTATCTTCTTCTACGACACCGATATAGATAGCTTCTGCTCCCTCTTTTTCAGCAAGTGCGGCAGCTACCGAGATAAACACGCCATTTCTAAAAGGCACATAGGTATTTGGCGCATCTTTTTCCACACCATCTTTTCTTATTTTCATGCTGGTATCTGTTAACGAATTTCCACCTATTTGTGCGATAAAGCTAACATCAAGGCTAAGCTTTTTAGCAACCCCTAGTCGCTTACATATCTCGTCAAACGCACGTTTCTCACGCCTCATCGTCCTTTGACCGTAGTCAAAATGAAGTGCCACTATCTCATAACCAGCCTTTTTTGCCATAACCGCACAAAGCGTGCTATCCATGCCGCCACTCATTATACAAACTGCTTTTTTCATATTTTGCCTTTTAAATTTGCTAAAATTATACAAAATTTTACTAAGGACAAGCCAAAAATGATACTTTGCGAAGAGAGTTATCCAGAAATTTTAGATGAAATTTGCTCATATTTGACACCAGGGGAAGTTGAGCTGGTGTTCATAGATGAAGATGAAATGAGAGAGCTAAATAGATCCGAGCGAGGTATCGATAAAACTACAGATGTTTTAAGTTTTCCACTTGAGCTTGTCATTCATGCACCGCTTGGCTCAATCGTCATAAATAAAGATATGGTAAAACAAAAAGCAAACGAGCTAAATCACAGCGAAGATGCTGAGACTGCACTACTTTTTACGCATGGCTTGTTGCACGTCTTGGGCTACGATCATGAAAAGGATGATGGAGAAATGAGGCAAAAAGAGTGCGAGGTTATCAATAAATTTGAGCTGCCTAAAAGCCTAATCGTAAGAAGCGAGGATATTAGACTTATTGATCTAATAAACGAAAAAAAGCTAAATTAAAATAGCGAATTTTCTTCAGTTGTTTTGTGAAGCTCCTCTAGGAGGTCTTCTTTTTGGCATAAAATCAATATATAGATAAAATTTTTAAGCTTTTTTATCTCGCCTAAATTTTTAAAATAAATAGCATTTTGTACTTTTAATAAAGAACCTTCAGGCAAGCAAATTTTTATCTCATCAGGGCTAAATTTTTTATTTAAAAATATACTTTGACTTACAAATAGATCTTCATCACTTTCGGTGATTATGGCTCTAAAGCTATTTCCAAAACTAGTCGGAGAAAAATTTTTGTCTATGAAAATCGGATCAAAATGCCCATTAATCCTACCTTCATATGGCTTAAATGAAATTTTATTTTTATCAAGAAATTTTAAAAGCCCATAAAACATACCGGCAAAAACTCGTGGTATGTTTAAGTTTTGATAGTAAGTTTGCTTAAAAACCGTATTTGTAAAAAAGATTGAGCTTGGATTTATCTCGTGCATCGTCGTGTCTGTGTAAATAGTCTCAAAAAGAGGTGATATGCGCTGGAGTGTCCTTATGTCATCGCCAAAAAACACATCAAAGACCTTTGCATGAAAAATTTGATTAAAAAGCTCAGTTATGTTTTTTGACATGACATGTGCATTGGAGCCAAGTTTTGATTTTTCCAAAAAGTCATTTATATAAGAATTTACAGCACAAAATTTCAAATCTTTGTGAGTTGACTCAAATCTCATAAGCTTTATCATGGCAGTTTGCAAACTACTAACTTTCAAAAAAGCGATTTCTTTGTCAATAATTGGAACATTATCTTCGCTAATTATGGCGTATGCACCTTGTTTTATTGCCGTTTCTATATCGCTATCGTTTGCATTTAAGCAAATATATGCAAAGCCGCGCCTTACGTGTTTTAGCTCAAAAACAAACTCGCTTACGCTAGTTATTGTCGGTGCATTTAGAGCCTGGGCATTTATGAGGCGAGTTAAATTTTCTATTGTCATTTAGCCAACGATTGCACCGTTTTTTACTTTGCCTTGTGTGCCAAGTAGAGTTAATGAGCCATCAGATGCACTTAATATCATGCCCTGGGAGACATATTTTTTCATCATTGTTCGCTCTTTTAAATTTGCTAAAACACACACTTGCTTGCCGATAAGCGAGCTAGGCTCGTAGTATTTTGCGATACCAGATAAAATCTGACGCGGCTGCTCCTCGCCAAGATCTATCTTAAATTTAAGCAGCTTGTCACTACCTTCAACTCTCTCGCACTCGAGTACTTCGCCTACTTTTATGACGATCCTTGCAAAGTCATCTATGCTAATGATTTCGTCCTCTTTTTTCTCCTCTTTTGGCTCAGCTTTTACCTCAACCTTTGGCGGCTCATTTGCCTCGCTCATTAGCTCTTTTTCTATCCTTGGGAAAAGTGGCTCGGTGGCCTTTGCTGTAAAATTTGAAATTTCATTTTTCAAAACAAGGCTTTCATAAGATGCTGTGTCTATGCTAAAGCCAAGCGTGTCAGCTATCTTAGTACAAGTTTTTGGCATAGCTGGGCTAAGTAGTATCGCCACTTTTGCAAGCAAATTTGCGCAAAGTGCTACAAGTGCGTTTGCCTCGTCAGTTTTGCCAGCTTTTACAAGTGACCATGGCTCATACTTCGCAACGGCTGCATTTGCTAGCGTTACGATCTTCCAAAGATCCTCTAAATAGCGGTTCGTCGCTAAATTTTCTAAATTTTTAATAGCCTCATCAAGGTAGCCCTTGGCCTCATCAAGTTCGGCTTTGTGAAATTTGATCACGTCTTTTGAACCGATTTTATAGTCGCTATACTTTGCACTCATGCCAACTATTCGGCTTAGCAAGTTACCAAGTCCGTTGCCAAGTTCTGAATTTATACGCTCGATCAAAGCCTTTTGGCTGTAATCGCCATCTTGCCCAAACGGCACCTCTCTAAGCAAAAAGTATCTGAAATTTTCAAGTCCGTAAGCATTTGCAACCTCTCTTGGGTTTATAACATTACCCTTACTTTTGCTCATCTTTTCGCCATTTATGGTCCACCAGCCGTGCGCTGCTACGTGTTTTGGTAATGGCAAGCCAAGACTCATCAAAAATGCCGGCCAGTAAACTGCGTGAAAGCGTAAAATATCTTTGCCAACGATGTGAGTAGTGTATGGCCAAAGATCCATTCTAGCGTCATCTCTTGAATATCCTAGTGTTGTTAGGTAGTTTATAAGCGCGTCAAGCCAGACGTACATAACGTGCTTTTCATCGTTTGCGCTCTTTGGTAGCTTTATGCCCCAGTCAAAGCTCGTTCTAGTTACTGAAAGATCTTTTAGTCCACCTTTTACAAAGCTTACGACCTCGTTTTTCTTACCTTTTGGGATGACGCAAAGCTCGTCATTTTCGTACCATTTTAAAAGCGCGTCTTCATATTTTGAAAGCTTAAAAAAGTAGCTCTCTTCTTTGACTAAAGACGTCACTCGGCCGCAGTCTGGACAGTGATTGTCTTCTAGCAGGTCTCTTTGATTAAAAAAGGTTTCGCAGCTAACGCAGTAAAATCCCTCATATTCGCCTTTGTAAATGTCGCCATTTGCTTGCATCTTTTCAAAGACATTTTGCACGGTTTGTTTGTGCTCTTCGTCGGTCGTTCTTATAAAATGATCGTAGCTTATTTCAAACTCATCCCAAAGTGATCTAAATTTCGCACTGATCTCGTCGGCGTACTCTTTTGGAGTCTTGCCTCTAGCACGAGCTGCTTGCTCGATCTTTTGTCCGTGCTCGTCTGTGCCTGTCATAAAGTAAGTCTCTTTGCCTTGCAAGCGGTTAAATCTAGCAAGTGTATCAGCAATAATGGTCGTATATGCATGACCAATGTGTGGCACGTCGTTTACGTAATATATCGGGGTCGTTATATAAGCTTTTTCTTTCATATTTTTCCTTTAATTTTAAAAATCAAATCCGCCGTCACTGCCAGTATTGCCTTTTGACATCGAGTTGTAGCAGCTATTTACGTACTCTTTTCTTGTCTCGCAGTCAAAAAATACTTCGCAGCTAAAGCAGCTTTTTTGCCCTTTTTGGCTTTGGCACTCTTGCAAAATTTTTGCTTTTTGCTTTAAGACTAGTTCAAATGCGTCAAGTGGCTCGTTTGCTTGTGCTTCTTGCATTATTTTTGCTCGTAAAATTTATGCAAAAGAGAAATTTCATCACGTGAGCCAAAGAAGCATGGCGTTGTTTGGTGAATTTTTTCTATTTTTATATCAAAAAGTGTTTGATTTTTGCCGTTTGTCGTTGAGCCCTTTGCGTTTTCATATATGAAGGCAAATGGCAACACCTCAAAGACTACTCTTAGCTTGCCATTTGGATGATCGCTCGTTGCTGGGTAGCTAAAAAGACCGCCACCTTTTAGTAAAATTTGATGCAAATCGCTCACCATCGCACCTGAGTATCTTAGTCTGTAGCCTTGGTTGAATAGCTCGTTTATAAAATTTCTATGCGTTTGGCTCCAGCCTTTTTGCGTGGCTCCCGTGGCGTTTAGCTTGCCTTTTTCTTTTAGCTCAAGCTCTTTTACAAATTTAAACTCGCCATCTTTGCCAAGTCTATAAAATTTAGGCAAAGTGCCCTTTTTCTCAGCAATTACAAGCTCAAGCCTTGGGCCATATATGCTGTAAGCTGCGGCTATTAATTTTTCTGGTTTTACCTCGTCTTCGTAGATGCCAAAGATCGAGCCAACGGCAAAATTTACATCAACTAAGCTTGAGCCATCAAGTGGATCGTAAGCGATGATAAATTTAGCGTTTTTATTGATCTCAAGCTCGTCCTCTTTCTCTTCGCTAATTAGCGCTTTTACGCAGGCAAGCTCTTTAAATTTAGCTGTGATGATCTCGTCGCTTTTGACATCAAGCTTTAGCTGTGTGTCGCCGGTTGCGTTTTCGTGAGTTGTGTAGCCAAGATCGGCGTATTTTATCACTTCGCTTATCTCTTTTGCGATCTCTTTTATGGTGTTAAAAATTTGGTTTAATTCTTGCATTATACAGCCTTTGCATTTTTGATTATCCACGCACAAATGGCGTCTATATCGTCTAAATTTATATTTTTTATCTCGTAAGGAATTTGTTTTTTGTACGTTGCGATCGCATCTGAAAAGCTAAGATATTTTTCATCTATTTCATCTTTAAAAACGCTTAATCTTGGTAGTGGAAGCGTCTTTAGTCCTTCAACCAAGAGCATGTCAAACTCGCCGAGCATTTTAATGACATCATTAATTTCTTGTGGATTTTGTGAAAAATAAGTTGTTCTAGTCGGACTCATCACCACCACATCTGCTCCAGTTTGAGAAAATTTAAAGCTATCCTTGCCTTCAACATCAAATTTAGCCTTGTCGCCCGGATCGTGTTTTACTATCGCGACTTTCAAACCATCATCTATAAATTTTTTTGCTACCTTTAAAATAAGAGTCGTTTTTCCGCTATTTGAAGGGCCAGAAAAAGCGATAGCAAGTCTTTTCATAAGAACCTTTTTTGTTAAAATTTCTCGCGATTATAACTTATGTTGGCTTTAAAATTTATGAGTGAAATTTAAAAATTAAAATGCTAAAATGGCAGAAATTTTAGAAATTTAAGAGTTTTTATGAGTAAATTTATATCGTTTTTTGTATTTATTTTGATGATATTTGGCTGTGCTGGTGAAAAAGTAATTGTACATGAGCCGTTAAAAAATGAGCTTTTGGCTTACACAAGCAAGAGCGAGATCATTGACGGCACCGATAGAACGCTAATTATAGCAACTTATCTAAATCCTATTTATAACTCAGATTTAGATGCAAGCAAAGAGCACTTTTTGGTGGCCATAAATCCAAAAGAGTACGCTAGTGAGCTAAATAATATTAAGGTAAACAACGACTCAAATGCCACAAATGCAAGGCTCTTGGATGAAAATGACGAGATGCTAAAATTTGCCGGATTTTCTATGCCTTGGGCGGTTTATTATGAAGTCACTGCACCAAGTAAGCAAAGCGACGATCTTGCGCTTAGTTTCGAAATTTATCAGTCAAAGCCGGTTTTGTTAAATTTTCGAAAAGTTGCGAAATCTTTATATTGGAACCAGTAAGAGCCATATAAACAACGTAGTTTGCAAGTACCTTTTTGCCGTAGTTTCTAGTTTCTGCCACAGGTACAAATTCTAGTGATAAAAATGGCTCAAATTTTCCCTCTTTAAACATATCATCTCTTGTGATAAGCTTTTTGGTAAATCCGATACCGCCATTATATGCATAGGCTGTAAATAGCGGATGGTAGAGAAATTTATCAAGATAGTTTAGGTGGTGATTTGCAAATTTAAATGCAATATCTGTTTTAAAAAGATCGTCCTCATCAAAATTTGGAATTTTTAACTCTTTTTTACCAATAGCATTTGCAAGAAACGGCATAAACTGCATCATGCCAAGGGCGTATGAAGTAGAAACAACGCTTGGGATAAAAAGACTCTCTTGTCTAGCCAATGCGTAGATCATCGATTTTCTCTCGTTGCTGATACCATTAAGCTCTGGTGAGGTTGGCATTAAAAAGTACTGCTTTTCCCAGCCATGTACCTTTTGCATGAAGTATGCATAGGCACCGATACTTTCGTTTGTATAAAATTTCTTCGCAAATTCGCTTGCTTGTGTGGCGTCCATATCCTTTGCAAGAGCTACAGTTTTGTTCCATAAAAACGGATCGCTCACGTCAAAATTTTCGATATTTTGCTTGCTAGGTTTTGGTACGATGACTTCGAGTGGTTCGCCACCAATCAAATCTCTTGCGTAAAGTGAGTAGATATTTGCATCCTTGCTGGCACTTAGCTCTTTTAAAAAGCTTTCGTTTTTGCTTATCTGATAGAGCCAAAATGTCGCATTGTCTCTTTGCCAAGCTCTTTCAAATGTACTTTTAGCTCTTGCAAAAAGACTAAAAGCGATATCGTCTTGTCCTAGTAAAATGGCATTTAATCCAAGCGTAAAAGCATCATTTTTCTCAGTGATGGCTGGATCGATGCTTAGCAAATTTCTTCTAAAACCTTCATATTTTTTATTAAAAACAATATCGTTTAATAAATTTGTAAAGCCCTTTTGAGAGTATAGCTTGGTCATGAAATTTGAATCAAAGCTTTCGCTAAAAAGTATACTTTTATTTTGCGGGCTAGAGGCGTTAAATAGCTCTAGAAAGCTCTTTGTATCATTTAAATTTGCAAAAGCTTTAGCCGGATTTACTTCATTTAATGCGAGTAAAGTTTTTGATTTTTCTGGATTTGTCTTTGCAAGATTAGCTGCCAAAATTTCACGAGTATGATTGTCAAGCTTTAGGCTAAAAGCAATAGATGTTAGCAAATTTTGGCAGGTTAGATTTGCCTGGGTGATATTTTTTGCATTTATACCAGGACATTTGCTAGGAGCTGCTTTCGGAGGTAAAATTTTATCGATTGATTTTTGAACAAGGCCCGCTTTTCTAAATACATCACGCGAAAGATCTGCGATCTGATCTTTTGTATAGCTTCCCTCGTTAATAAGACGGTTGATGTAGTAGTCTTTTGCTAGGCTTTTTGGCTCGTTTTTTAGCTCTTCATAGGTATAAATTTTGGCCAAAAGAGCAACACAGGCAAGAGAGAGAATACTAAAGTGACGCAGCAAAACCAAATAAAAGCCTTATTAAAAATTGATCTAAAAATTGAAGTGCTAAAAGTACGATAAGCGGAGTAAAGTCGATACCACTAAAATTTGTTTTTATGTAGCGCCTAATAAAGCTATAAACCGGCTCAGTTAGCCTATAAAGTAGCTGCACGACTGGCGAGCCAGGATCAGGTCTGACCCAGCTAATCAGAGCTGCTGCGATGATGACCCAAGTATAGACCGTGATAATAAGGTGCAAAATGTTTGCAATCGCTGAAAATAGGGTGGAAAGTATCATTTTTATTCCTAGATTAAAATTTTAGCTAGATCATCTTTGATGAGTGGATAGAGTTCGCTAAGCTCAGGGCCGTGAAGATCGTTTGTAAGAAGCGCACGTAGCGGCATGAAAAAGTTTTTACCTTTTAAATTTGTAGCGCTCATAAGCTCTTTTTTAAACTCATCAAATGTTTCGCACGCTTTTAAATTACGAGCTGCTTTTTTAATAATATCAAATTCATTTTTGTACTCATCTGGAGCTATTTTTGGTGAGTATATAGCTTCTACTTTTGCTTTTATCTCAGGCACTAGTGAGCTTTCTTGAGTGTAAAATTTAACTAACTCAGCCAAATTTTCATCTACGCCAAAAATTTCTTTTATACGCTCTTTTGAAGCAAGCTTGATGTGTTCTCTATTTATCTGCTCAAGTTTTTTCACGTCAAATCTAGCCGGAGAGCGTGAAATTTTGGTTATATCAAACCACTTTACTGCATCTTCGATCGTAAAAATTTCAGTTGGAGTTTTGTTTCCAAGAAGTATCAAATAGTTTGCAATCGCCTCAGGCAAAAATCCCTGCTCAAAGAGCCATTTTACACTTGATTCGTTCTCGCGCTTGCTCATTTTTTTACCTTCAATATTTAAAAGTATAGGTAAATGAGCGTAGTTCATCTTGCCGGTATAGCCAAGACCTTCGCGTATGAGGTCTTGCTTTGGTGTATTGCTCACGTGATCCTCGCCACGTATGACAAAGGTCACGCCCTCAAGCATATCATCGACTGCGCAGGCAAAGTTGTAAGTTGGTGTTTTGTCTGCTCTCATGATGACGAAGCTATCAACTGCGTCTGGCTCGAAGCTCAGCTCGCCTTTTATAGCGTCTGTAAAACTCATAGTGCGTGTCGGCTTTTTCATGCGGATGACAAATGGCTTCTCGCAGTTTAAAACTTCAGCATCACTTAGTCTCTCGCAGGTGCCGTCATATCTATATGCTACACCTTGCTCTTTTGCTTTTTGTTTTTTTGCCTCGAGTTCTTCTTCGGTACAAAAGCAAGCAAAGGCCTTTTTGTCGATAAGGAGCTTTGAAGCTAGCTGCCTGTGGAATTTTAAATTTTCACTTTGGATATAAATTTGCTCTGGTTTTATGCCAAATTTGCTTAAAATTTCTAAGATATCTTTCTCTTTTCCCTCGATATTTCGCTCTTTGTCGGTATCTTCTATGCGTAAAATAAAGCCACTTTTATCTTGTAAAGAACAAATATAATTAAAAATAGCGGCACGTAAATTTCCTATGTGCATATCTCCTGTTGGAGAGGGTGCAAAACGATACATAAGCTCATTCCTTACGTTAAATTTTGAGTTCGGATTATAACACCAGCTTGATAAATTTAAAGTTATGTAATTTGATTTTTTTAGCCGAAGCAAAGCATTTCTTGAATAAAATCCGAACAAAAATTTAACATTTTTAGGAGAAACAATGAGTTTTATAAGCGAATTTAAAGAATTTGCAATGCGTGGAAATGTCATAGATATGGCAGTTGGTGTTGTTATAGGTGGTGCGTTTGGAAAGATCGTTTCGTCGCTAGTTGGTGATGTTATCATGCCAGTTGTAGGTGTTATAACAGGTGGTGTAAATTTCACTGATCTTAAGCTAACGCTAAAAGAAGCAGTAGATAGTGCACCTGCTGTTACAATAAACTATGGCTCATTTATACAAACAATGGTTGATTTCTTAATCATTGCTTTTTGTATTTTTTGTGTCATTAAAGCCTTAAATTCACTTAAGAAAAAGCCAGTCGAAGAGGCACCAGCAGCAGAGCCTGAAACGCCAACAGATATAGCACTTCTAACCGAGATTAGAGATCTTCTTAAAAAATAACTTTTTAAAATCAAAGGGGTAAAATTCCCTTTGAAAATCCGTTAAATTTTGTCTTATTTTTATATGCTAAAATGTTTTTTATTTTAAAAAGGCGAGTGAAAATATGATAGAAAAAATCCCGTTTTTTCAAGGCTTAAACGAAGAAGATTTAGCCAAACTTGAAGCCATAAGTGTCGTAAAAAAGTATAAAAAGGGTGAATTTTTATTTATAGAAGGCGAGGAGCCAAAATGGTTAATATTTTTGATAAGCGGCTCTGTTAAGCTTTATAAAACCACGGCAAATGGAAAAGAAATTTTTATTCATCAGTTAGCACCTATGAATTTTGTAGCTGAAGTCGTAAATTTTGAAAATATTGTCTACCCAGCTAGTGCCATTTTTACAATATCTGGCGAGGTGTTAAAGATAAATTATGAAAAATTTGCGGCAGAATTTTTAATAAAACCAGAAATTTGTATGAAATTTTTAAAATCAATGTCTGAAAAGATAAGAATCACAACAAATCTACTTCATCAAGAGTTAATTTTAAGCTCAGAAGAAAAAGTGGCTAAGTTTATTTTAGATCATGAAGATTTATTTAACGAGCTAAAACATACAAAAATTTCATCAATACTTAATATGACTCCAGAAACTTTTTCAAGAATTTTAAATAAATTTAAAACCAATGGTTTGGTTAAACTTGACGAGAAGAACCAAATTTTGGAAAAAGATGTGGGTGGACTGCAAGAAATTTATTCTTATTGAAAGTTAATATCAAATAAATATTTTTATTTACTTAAAGAAAAAATTTATATATTTTTTGATAGTATTCACTTAAAATTTTCGTAAAAATTTACGATATATTGATAAATTTAGGAGGAAGTTTTGGCTGAAGTTAAGAAGAGATTTTTTGTTTGGTCATCTGTGATAATTGGTATCGTGATTGGACTTATAGCATCTATGGGTATTGCTGATGCACTTCATGCAACTGGTAGCGGCTACATCTGTACCATTTGCCACACTATGGATCCTATGAATGCTGCATATCATGAAGATGTACACGGCGGCAATAACAAGCTTGGCATAAAAGCTGAATGTTCAGCCTGTCACCTAAATCATACAAGTGCCTATACCTATGTACTTACAAAACTTAAAGTATCGATAAATGATGGTTATAAGACATTTTTTACAGATACTGACAAGATCGACTGGCGCAAAAAACGCGAGCATGCATCTCACTTTGTCTATGATAGTGGATGTTTGACTTGTCACTCAAATTTAAAAAATGTTATTCAAGCTGGTAAATCATTCTTGCCACATAGAGATTATTTCGTTCTTGGAAATCCTAATAAAAAATCATGTGTTGACTGCCACGAGCACGTTGGTCACAAGAATTTAGGACTACAAATCGATAAATTTGAAGCAATTAAAAAACAAGAAAACAATAAAACCAAGTAAGGAGGAGAGATGTTTAAAAAGTCGCTAATGTTATTAGCCTGTCTAATGTCTTTTGGCTTTGCCGCAAACATGGATGCAAATAAATCTGATGCTTTAAACCTTAATGTTGTAAAAAACATTAAAGTTGCTCACAAAATGTCAGACTTATCAAAAAGCTGTGTTGAGTGCCACGCTAAAGAGACACCCGGCATAGTTGCCGATTGGAAAAATAGTCGCCACGCTCACGTTGGTGTAAGTTGTATGGATTGCCACTCTGTAAATGCAGATAATCCTATGGCTTCAGTTAAGGTGCATCCAAAAGATTCTAACAACCACGTATCAATGCTAGTTAGCCCAAAAACTTGTGCTAAGTGCCACGAGAATGAGGTTGAAGAATTTGTTAAGAGTGGTCACGCAAGAGGTGCTATGCAAATGTATGCTAACCCTGCGATGGTAAAACTAATGTATCACTATGAAGGTATGGATCATCCAGAATACAAAATGGCTCCAGACGCTACTGGTTGTACACAGTGCCACGGAACCGTCATCAAACTAGACGCTGATCACAAACCTACAAAAGAGACTTGGCCAAACTACGGTATAGGTAATGTTTATCCTGATGGTGGCGTAGGCGGATGTAAATCATGCCACAGCGCACACACATTTAGCATAGCTGAAGCTAGAAAACCAGCTGCTTGTGCATCTTGCCACCTTGGACCTGATCACCCAGATATTGAGATCTTTAACAACTCAATGCACGGACATATCTATAATAGCGAAGCTCACAAATGGAATTTTGATGCTGCTCCTGATACATGGGATGTACCAGACTTTAGAGCTCCAACTTGTGCAGCTTGCCACATGAGTGGTGTTGGTGAAACAACAACAACTCACAATGTTTCAAGAAGACTAAAATGGAACCTATGGGGCGTCAGCAGTAAGCTAAGAACAGCTGGTGATGAACAAGCTGCTGTTGTTTACGAAAAAACTGGCAAACTAACCATAGGAACGCCACTTGCAGGTCATCCAAATGGACCAGAAGCAGCAAGAGCTGAGATGAAGCTAGTTTGTAAAGCTTGCCATACATCAACTCATACAGATAACTTCTTCATTATGGGTGATAAGCAAGTAGAGCTTTATAACGTTTACAATGCTGAAGCAACTAAGATGCTTGAAGAGTTGAAAGCTAAAAACTTACTACTCGCAGACGCTTGGGAAGATGAATTCCAAGATGTTTACTATCATATGTGGCACCATGAAGGTCGTCGTATGAGACAAGGTGCTTTAATGGGTGGTCCTGACTACTCACACTGGCATGGAGTATTCGAAGTTAAAAATGATATTAGAAAACTTCGTGAGATACACAAACAAAGAATGGAAACTGGTAAAGTTAAATAATTCTTTATAAGGTGGGTTTTCTCCCACCTTATTTTCTTAAATAACTATTAGATTTACTCAACTTAAATCATTTTTTATACGTTCAAAACTATACAATTTTTAAGACTAATAACATTAAAAGTAAGATATTAATTTTTATAGTACAAATTTAAAAATATAAAATATAATTTTTTATTTTTACAAGGAGAATTTTTGGGACTTTTGAGAATTATTATTGGAGCATTTATATTTAGTTTTCTTATAAATTTTTATTCATATAACCGTTTCATAAAAAAGGTTTCATTTTTTATACCACATCTTGCAAAAATCAGGATACTTTTATATGTTATTTGTATTCTTGAGTTTATATTTGTTCTTCAGATCAGGTTTTCATTCTTAAGCATTGAGCTTTATTTGATCGCTGGTACGCTCATAGGATTTTCACTATTTTTGTTTGCTATTGGTCTATTTTACGATATTTTACGTAGTATTTTTTCTAAGAGTAATTTTAGTCCAACAAGACGAAAATTTATAAAATTTTGTTTTGATATTACATTTGTTATTTTTGTAATTGCTTGTTTTTTAAAAGGTATTTTCAATGCTTTAACACCACCAAAGATCAGACAAGTAGATATAAAAATAAAAAATTTACAAAATGATTTAAAAATTGTTATGATAACGGACGTACATATCGGCGAGTTTTTGCAAAAAGATTTTATGGCGAAGCTTGTTAGCGATATAAATTTGGCAAAACCAGATATTGTTGTGATAGTCGGAGACCTTGTCGATGTGAGCGCACAGTTTATTGGTGATTTTTTGGATCCCTTGAGAAATTTAAAAAGCACTTATGGTACATTTTACGTCCCTGGTAATCATGAATATTACCACGGAGTGGACGGCATTTTAGAAAAGATAAGCTCGCTTGGCATTAGGGTGCTTGGCAACAAAAATGAAAAAATTGGCGGCATAAATTTGGCTGGAGTTTATGATCTGGCTGGTTTTAGATTTAAAAATTTAGAGCCAAATTTAGATAAGGCTTTATCGGGACGTGATGAGACACTGCCTACCATTTTACTCTCGCATCAGCCAAAATTTATAAAAACCATGCAAAAAGATGTCGATTTGGTTCTTTGTGGACACACGCATGCTGGTCAAATTTTTCCTTTTGGTATTTTAGTTTTACTTGATCAGGGATTTTTACATGGGCTTTATAAGATTAATGATAAAATGCAAGCCTACGTTAGTAGTGGTGCCGGATTTTGGGGACCACCAGTTAGGATATTTGCGCCAAGTGAGATCGCGATATTAAATTTAAGTAAGGAATAAAATGAATAGTGACAATCTTTTTTCTCAAATTTTTGGCAAGGTTGCAAAGATAAGCTTCATTAGGCCGGTTCAGGAATTTATAAACTCATCTTACATAAAACTCTTTAAGATTGATATGAGTGAGTTTAAGCCAGTTGGCGAGTATAAAAATTTAAACGAGCTTTTTACTAGAGAGCTCATAAAATCAAGAGAATTTGACGCAGCAGATGAGATATTTATTAGTCCAAGCGATGGTACATGTCTTAGTTTTGGTAGCACAAAAGATCTAAAAGCATTTAGTATAAAGGGTATGAACTATGGTGTAAGGGAGCTGTTAGGACAGGATGAGCTTGATGGCGAGTATGACTTTGCCAATATCTACCTTAGCCCAAAAGACTACCACCACTACCACGCACCTTGCGACATCGCCATCAAAAAAGCGATCTATATTCCAGGCAAGCTCTATAGTGTGGCTGTAAAATGGCTTGGCAAGGTCAAAAGTCTATACACTAAAAATGAGCGTGTGGCACTACTTTGCGAGATGAGAAATGGCAAGAAACTTTGGCTGGTTTTTGTAGGTGCGCTAAATGTTGGCAAGATGAAATTTAGCTTTGATGAGCGTATTCAGACAAATGCGATGGCAAATTTCACGCAAATTTATGAGTATGAAAATTTACATATCAAAAAGGGCGAGCGTCTTGGAAATTTCGAACTTGGCTCAACTATTGTGATACTTAGCGAAAAAGATGCGATCGAATACAATCTCTTTGAAAACAAAGAGCTTAAATTTGCTGAGTCTATTGGGATATTAAAAGCATAATCATAAAGATTTTACAAGGTAAAAACCTTGTAAAATTTAGACATTAAATCTAAAGTGCATTACATCGCCATCTTGTACGATGTACTCTTTTCCTTCAAGCCTCATTTTGCCAGCCTCTTTGGCTCCGTTTTCACCGCCATGTGCTATGTAGTCCTCGTAGCCTATCACTTCAGCTCTGATAAAGCCCCTCTCAAAGTCATTATGGATGACGCTTGCTGCTTTTGGCGCTTTCCAGCCCTTTGTGATTGTCCAAGCCCTTACTTCAACGACGCCAGCAGTGAAATAGCTTATTAAATTTAGCTTTGCAAAAGATGTCCTGATGATCTTTTCAAGGCCACTCTCGCTCGTGCCGATAGATGCCAAAAACTCGTGCGCCTCCTCATCGCTTAGACCTATTAGCTCCTCTTCTACTTTTGCGCAAAGCTTGATAACCTCGTGGTCTGAGGCTTTTGCGTACTCTTTTAGTGCTTTTACAAATTTATTATCTTCGCTAAGCCCCTCTTCATCGACATTTGCGCCATAAACTACCTCTTTAGCGCTCAGAAGCCTTAGCTCTTTGTTGAGCGCTAAAAACGCCTCACTGTCTCTTTGCTCAAAGCTGCTTGCGCTTTTGCCATCATTTAGGTGAGCTAAAAGTAAATTTGCTATCTCAAGCGCCTCTTTTGCGCCTTTTGCATTTGCTTTTGCTTCTCTTATGAGCTTTTCTATCTTTTTATTTAACTGCTCGATATCGGCCAGTATTAGCTCAGTTTGGATGATCTCGATGTCTCTTACTGGATCGACGCTGCCCTCGACGTGTGTGATGTTTTCATCTTCAAAGCAACGAACTATATGAAGGATAAGCTCTGTCTCTCTAATGTTTGATAAAAATTTATTGCCAAGTCCCTCGCCAGAGCTTGCACCCTTTACAAGACCAGCAATATCTACAAATTCTATGGTTGAGTATTGAATTTTGTTTGGATTAACTATCTTTGCAAGCTCATTTAGGCGTTTATCAGGCACTGGCACGATGGCTTTGTTTGGCTCGATCGTGCAAAACGGATAGTTCGCACTTTCGGCGTTTTGCGCCTTTGTAAGTGCGTTAAATGTCGTTGATTTGCCCACATTTGGTAGGCCTACGATTCCAACTGAAAGTCCCATCAATTCTCCTTGCTAAGTGCTTGTAAAAAGTATAAATTCATCCTAACGCCAGCTCCGCTTGCACCTGCTTGGTTGTATCCCCAAGCTTTTTCGCGGTATGCTGGGCCTGCAATGTCGAGGTGTAGCCACTTGTCTTTGTACTCATCTTTGATAAATTTAGCCAAAAACATCCCAGCTGTTATCGCGCCGCCATATCTACTTGAGGCACAGTTACTCACATCTGCGATTTGGCTTTTGATAAGCTCGCTAAGATAAGGGTTAAAATCAAGCGTAGTTGCTAGCTCGCCGCTATCTTTTATCTTGTTTTTATACTCGCTTTTTAGACTCTCGCTGTTGCCCATGATGCCTGTTGTGTACTCACCAAGTCCCACGACGCAAGCACCAGTTAGTGTTGCCATATCTATTAAAATGTCTGGCTTAAAGTCCTGTGCGTAACTTAGGCAGTCAGCCAGCACTAAACGTCCTTCTGCATCAGTGTTTCTAACCTCTATGCTAACACCACTTCTTGAAATAAGCACGTCATCAGGTTTGTAAGCATTTCCGCCGATCATATTTTCAGCTGCACCTAAAATGGCATGAATTTCAAATGGTAAATTTAGCTCCGCAGCACCTTTTATGATGCCAAGAGCTGCTGCTGCGCCGCTTTTGTCTGATTTCATCGTTAGCATATAGTCAGCTGGCTTCAGGCTAAGGCCGCCGCTATCATATGTTAGGCCTTTGCCAACAAAGATGATGCGTTTTTTGGACTTTTTAGGTTTGTAGGTTAGATGAATGAGTCTTGGTTTATGCACACTTGCACGGTTTACTGCCAAAAATGCGTTCATATTCTCTTTTGCTAGAAATTTCTCGTCATAGACCTCGCACTTGATACTTGCATGGCTTTTGGCTAAATTTAAAGCATCCTCAGCCATTTTTTGAGGTGTATAAATTTCTGGGATTTCATTTACGATATCTTTTGCGAAATTTGTAGCATTTGCTATTATCTCTGCCTCTTTAAAGCCCTCATTTGCAGCTTTTAGATCGACCTTTTTGCCAGCAAATTCTTCAGTCGAGAAGATGATCTCTTTTAGAGTGTATTTCTCTTTTTTCTCTTTATACTTGTTAAAATCATAACTTCCAAGTAAAAAGCCCTCAGCTAGTGCCTCAAAGCTTAGTTTTTGGCACTCTGCTACGTAAGAAGCTAGCTTTATGCTCTTAATATTTAGTGATTTTAGCGCGTTATAAGCTTTAGCAGCTGCAAGTCTTAGCTCGTCAAGATCAAGCTTAGAAAGTGGCACGTAAGCCCTTTTTGCCTCGCTTAGAATAAGGACGCTCTCGCCTTTGTAATTGTTAAATTTAATAGCCTCTTTATCGCCTATAAATTTATGTTTTAACTCCTTATCTACTACGAAAATTATTTCAATGTCAGCTTTTATATCTTTTAATTTTTTATCAACTATTTGAAACTGCATGTCTTCTGTCTCTCCTTTCGTTTAAAATTTTATTTTCGATGCGCTTAAATGTATAGATCAAAAGCCCCATAAATATGGCAACCACTGGGATAGCGACATACCAGTGCTCTTTTGCTTTTTGAAGCAGCACAAGTATATGCTCGCCAAGTATCCAAGCAGGTATGGTGGTGATCGCCGCCCAGCACCAAGCGCTGATTAAATTTATAAAGGCGTATTTTTTAGCATCATAGCCAGTAAGTCCTATGCAAAGCGGTATGATGACACGAAAGCCATACATATAGCGTTGCAAAAAGATGATCGGCCAACCGTATTTTTTCAGCATTATGTGCGCCACTGCAAATTTTCTTCGCTGCGTGTGAAGCCTTTTTGCGATGTATTTTTTATTGTAACGCCCTAAATAAAAGTAAATTTGATCTCCTACAAAGCCCCCAAGTCCAGCCACAAAGATGGCAAGTGCGATGTGCATATGCGTGGTGTGAGCGAGAATTCCAGCCATTATTAAGGCCATCTCGCCTTCCATGATACACCAGACAAAAAGTATGATGTAGCCGTACTCTTTGAGTAGTTCTATAAAAAATTCTTCCATTCTAAACCTCTAAAACGCTGTAAATTTTAGTAAGCGACTTTAGCTTTTCGCTACCTTTTAGATCGACTAGATCTATGAGAAAGCACGCCTCTACGCAGGTTGCGTTAGTTTGATTGATAAGCTCAACTGAGGCCTTTGCAGTGCCTCCAGTGGCTATGAGATCATCCATCAAAAGCACTCTAGCGCCCGCTTTTTCTCCAAAAGCATCGATGTGAATTTGAACTTCATCGACGCCATACTCTAGGCTATATTTTTGAGAAAGCGTGATAAAAGGCAGTTTTTTTGGCTTGCGTATTGGCACAAAAGGCAGTCTTAGCCTTGCTGCAAGCGCCGCGCCAAAGATGAAGCCGCGAGACTCAATACCAGCGATGTAGTCGATATTTGCACCCTCATATCTCGCCACTAAATGATCTATCAAAAAGTTAAATGCTTCTTTGTTGTTTAGTAGTGTCGTGATGTCGCGAAAGACTATGCCAGGCTTTGGAAAGTCGTTTATGCAGCGAATAGAGTTTAGTAAAAATTCTTTGCCTTTTTGATCTAAAATTTTCATAAATTTCCTTAAATTTGATGTTAAAGTAGCGCTTCGATTTTGCCTTCAAGCTCACGTATGCGTTGTCTTAGCTTGTCGTTTTCTAAGCGGTACTGGGAATTTCTTGTGCGAAGCGAGGTCACGTCGTTTTTAGTTTTGTTTAGCTCGTCTGTCAAGATATCGATGTTGCCTAGACTTCGCTGAAGTTGGATCTGAAATTTTCTTATGACGACCTCGGTGTCTTGGAGGTTATTTTTCATAAAATCTTTTGTCGCACGCTCTTTTTTTAGAAGCGTTTTGAAGTAAAAAACCATAACAGTTAGGTAGATCGCAGCACAAACAAGAGCAGTAAAAACGATCCACTCGCCTATCATTTGTCTGCCTCAATCTCTATTTTTTTGACTCTTCTTTCGTGTCTACCGCCTGCAAACTCTGTCTTTAAAAATGTTTCAAGTGCTGCTGTGGCAACGCCAGCACCGATCACTCTTGCGCCAAAAGCGATAACATTTGCATCGTTATGTTCTCTCGCAAGTCTAGCGGTAAATTCGTCGTGACAAAGGGCACACCTTACGTTTTCATGCCTGTTTGCAGCGATTGAAATGCCAATACCTGTGCCACAAATGAGCACGCCGTAGCAGTTAGGCTCAAGCTTGCTTGCTAGCAAATGCGCATAATCAGGGTAATCAACGCTGTTTTTATCATTCGTGCCAAGGTCAATGACTTCATGTCCAAGCTTTTTTATGACTTCTTTTAGCTCTGCCTTAAGCTCTACTCCAGCGTGATCGCAAGCGATAAAAATTTTATCTATTTTCATGAAAAATCCAATAAATTTTTTGCAGATTATAGTCAAAGTTGCATTAAAATAAAATTTTGCTTGCATGTGATAAAAGGCTATAATTTTAGAAATTCTTAAAAGGGAAAAATATGAAAAAGACGCTCTTTTTAATGGCTTCAGCGCTAGCCTTTGCAAATGAAAATTTGATAGAGATCTACACTGATCAAACCATCATCACTCAAAAATTTAGTGACGCAAATAGCTCTTTTAGTGCCTTTGTGCCAGAGGGCGTGCAGAGTGAGAGCATCACTATAAATGGGGATTGTGACGCAAATGCTAATCTAAAAAAGATCAGCGAAGAAAATAGTCCAAGTTACATAAAATGGAAGCAAGAAGTTGTAAATTTAAGTAGCAAGCTTGAGGCACTAAAAGCAAGAGGCAGGTTTATAGAGCAAGCTTTGATAGGAGAAAACAAAAGTAACGATGTGACAAAAAGAGCTGATGAGTTTTATAAATTTAGCCTAGAAAATATCGAGAAAATCTCAGCTACTAAAAGTGAGCTTGAAGCGCTTAAAGAAAATGAGCCAAAAAGCGAGATGGCTGGATTTTTGCAGCTTGATATGAAATTTGCTTGCGACCCAAAAGAAGTGACGCTTTTATATATGGATGATGAGGCGCCAAAGACGCTAAATGAAATTTATGCAGATACAAAAAACAAAAATATCTTAATAAAACAAGAAATTTTACTCACCAACCCATTTGTGAGTGATGTTAAAAATTTAAAGCTCGCCATCTATCCGACCAGATATCAAAAGGCGCTTGCTCCAAGTAAGTTTTACTCTTGGTACGAGGAGAACGAGGCGGAGGCTGATGGTTACGGCGCTTCAAAAAATATACTAAAAGCTGCGAAAGTCACTGCCGAGGTCGCTGATATGCGTGTGCAAAGAGATGAGAATGAGTTTGCTAAAATTTGGAAGATAGATGGGATAAATTTAGCAAAAGGCGAGAGCAAATATATAACTTATGACACGCAAAAAATAGATGCAAATTTTAGTGTTTTTGCTGATTTTTATGGCTCGCTCAAGGCATATAATGTAGCTAGCTTTAAGCTAAATGACGATCTAACGCCAGCTAAAACGCAGTTTTACGTTAATGGTGTGAGTGTCGGCAGTCCTGGCGAGTTTGAGATGAAAGCAAAAGATGAGCCAGTGCAGCTATTTTTAGGACAAAACGAGCTAATCGAGCTTAAAAAAGAGCGCTTGAATAAATTTAAAAAGAGCTCGCTTCTTGGCAAAGACCGCATAAGCGAAGAGGGCTATGAGATAAGTGTCAAAAATAATTCAAGTAAGAGCGTTGATGTTACTTTGGTCGATCGTGTACCAGTGTCTGCCGATGAGACGGTAAAGGTCGAGGTAAAGGGCTTTGATAAAAAAGATATCAGCAAAGATGGCAAGGTGGAGCTCAAATTTAGCCTTGCGCCAAAAGAGGAATTTAAAAAAGAGTACTCTTATAAGATCACAAAGCCAAAAATTTAGAGCAAATTTGCTCTAAATTTAGCCATTTATAAAAGCGCTCGCGATATCTAAAACATATCTTGTTGGATAAAAGATAGTATCTTTTAAAGGCGAGACGAGGATGATGATAAGGATGACAAAGCCATATCTTGAGATGCCCTCAAGCTTTTCAGCTAGTGCATGAAAGCCAAAATTTCTAAGTGCGTACTCGAGCGCGTGAAAGCCGTCAAGTGGCGGGATCGGATAGAGGTTAAAGATGGCTAACATCAAATTTAAAAGCGCAAGCGTAAATAAAAACTGAAGTAAAATTTCAAAGGCTTCTATATTTAATAAAGCCTTTAGCACAAAAAGCGATAAGACGCCCAAGATGATGTTGTAGCAGATACCAGCTAGACTTACGTAGATAGCTGCCTTGTAGCCGCCATTTCGTACGACTGTGTAGGTATTTACAGGCACTGGTTTTGCCCAGCCAAACATCATGCCAGTGCTTAGGTAAAGTACCAGCGGTACGATGACGGTGCCAACAAGATCGATGTGCTTTATTGGATTTATGCTAAGCCTGCCAAGGCTTTTTGCGGTGTTGTCACCAAATTTATAAGCGACATATCCGTGAGCGATCTCGTGACCAACGATGGCGATTATTAAAGAGATAACGATAGTGGCGACTTTGACTATGTCTATGTTATCAATGAAGCCCATCTACTTCACCTTCTTTTAGAGCTTTGCTAGTGAAAAATTCGTCATTTTCTATCGTATCTACAAAGCGTCCGATACGCTCCCAGCGCACATTGTAGTTATTGTCCCAGCTAAAATAAATAAACCAAGGCTGTCCAACTATATCTTTGTAAGCCACGCTTCCCCAAAAACGGCTATCGTTTGAGTGATCGCGGTTGTCGCCTATCATGAAGTACTCATCTTTTGGCACTTTGGCGTAAAAAGCGTTAAAGTTAAAATTTGGATTTTGCGGTAGTGAGCTAATGGGCACTGGCTTCATAAAAACACTATCTTTGTTTGTATTTAGCATAAAAACCATCTGCTCAAATAAATTTACATTTTCGTCATAGTGGATGCCGCTAAATCTATATGGCTCTTTTATGAAAAGTTTGCCATCAAGTTCGGCTATATCGCTACATGAGTAGCCAAATTTACTCTCTTTTCCGTTTAAATTTTCATGGCAGTTTGCCTTTATAAAATCATCTCCCTCTTTTGGGCGTAGATACAAGGCTTTTTCGGTAAATACTATCTCATCTTCGCTTGTGGCAAAGCAGCGCTTTACAAAGTGAGTTTTCTCATCGTTTGGATAGCGAAAGACGACTATATCGCCTCTTGCTGGACCATCACCTGTTACGAGATGTCCATTGTCATTTAACTCGGGTAAAATTTTTACTTCAAGCCACGGAATTCTTGGTGTTGGTATACCATAAACAAATTTTTTTGCAAATAAAAAATCACCAACCAAAAGTGTGTTTTTCATCGAACCAGACGGGATCACAAAGGCTTGAGCCACAAAGAAAATGACAAGCAAAACAATGATAACCGTGCCAGTCCAGCTCGAGCAAAAGTCATAAAATTTAGTAAAAATTTTTTTCATTATTACGCTCTTTTGTGGCTAGCTATCTTGGCTTGGGCTGCAAGGATTGTATTATTTAAAAGCATCGCAATCGTCATCGGACCCACGCCTCCTGGAACTGGTGTGATGTATGAGCATTTTGGCGCAACCTCATCAAAATCCACATCGCCTACAAGCCTGCCATCATCAAGTCTATTTATGCCCACATCAACGACAACCGCACCATCTTTTACCATATCAGCCTTTAAGAAAAATGGCCTGCCAATGGCAGCGACGATGAGGTCAGCGTTTTTGCAAATTTCTTTTAAATTTTTAGTCTTGCTATGAGTGATCGTAACTGTTGCTGAAGCGTTTAAAAGCAAATTTGCCATAGGCTTGCCAACGATATTACTTCTACCTATAACAACCGCGTTTAGTCCAGCCACATCAATGCCATACTCTTTTAAAATTTCCATTACGCCAAGCGGTGTGCAAGGTACAAAGCCATCAAGGCCACTGACAAGTTTGCCAACATTTACAGCGTGAAAGCCATCTACGTCTTTTGCTGGATCGATCGTTGCCAAAACGGTGTTCGTATCTATATGTTTTGGAAGTGGCAACTGCACTAAAATTCCATGGATACTATCGTCTAAATTTAGCACATTTATAAGTGCTAGAAGCTCTGCTTGAGTTGTATTTTCGCTTAGACGGTGAGCTACGCTTTTTATGCCGTATTCGTTGCAGGCTTTTTCTTTGGCTCTAACGTATGTTTGAGATGCCTTATCTTCGCCGACCAAGACGACGGCTAAGGTTGGCTCGACACCAAATTTCTTTAGCTCATCAGCCCTTACTTTTACGCTTTCTTTGACTTTTAAAGATACGGCTTTGCCGTCTAAAATTTTCATATTGGATCCTTATTTAAAAGCTTTTTTAATCACAAGGGTGGTATCATACCTAAAATTAAATTAAAATTTTTAAAGAGAGGTTTATGCAGTCTGTTTTTTTGTTTTTGCTTTTTTGTGTGGCGATTTTTGGTGCTGATTTTATCACAAAGACCGAATATGCCAAAATGCTCTACCTAAATCCACGTGGCATAGGATGCGATAAATGTCACGGCACAAAGGGCGAGGGCAGTCTAATCTCCAAATACAAACACTTTGACAAAAAGGCAAACAAAACGGTTGACGATGAGCTTAGAGCGCCAAAGATAAATGATATAGATTTTGAAAGCTTTAAAGCTGCTCTAACTAAGCCAAAAGGTGTCATGCCAAGCTACTTTTTGACAGACGAGGAGACTACGATTCTTTATGAGTACATTACAAATAAGATAAATACTCCTTCAAAAGCAGTAAAAGCGCAAAATTTAAGCAAGCCAGTTTCCACCGATACGACGCAAAAACAGCTAGAGCAATCTTCCAAAGCCGCCCCTGCTACAAAACCAGCAGAGTTAGCTAAAACTGCCCCAGTAAAACCATCTGAGTCAGCAAAAACCGTCACTACACAAGCACCAAAGTCACCAGCAAAGCCAGCAATAAATCAAAAAGATAATCAAAAGACAAATTTAAAAACACAAAATCAAAAGGATAAAAAATGACAAATAAAGAGGCATTTAGCGAAGCTAAAAAATATATCCCAGGTGGCGTAAATTCACCAGTTCGTGCATTTGGTAGCGTTGGTGGCGAGCCTGTGATGATAGATCACGCAAAGGGCGCTTATCTATACGATGTCGAGGGTAAAAAATACCTTGACTTCATCCAAAGCTGGGGACCGCTCATATTTGGCCACTGTGACAAAGATATCGAAGAAGCTATCATCTCTGCTGTAAAACAAGGCGTATCTTACGGCGCTCCCTCTCCAAAAGAGACAGCTCTAGCAAAGCTAATATGTGATGAGTTTAAACAAATAGATAAAATTCGCTTCGTAAGCTCTGGCACAGAGGCTACCATGAGCGCTATTAGAGTGGCTAGAGGATATGCCAAAAAAGATGGTCTAATAAAATTTGAAGGCTGCTACCACGGACACAGCGACGCACTTCTTATCAAAGCAGGAAGCGGTGCAACGACATACGGCAACGCTTCAAGCAGCGGCGTACCACAAGATGTTGTGAAAAACACTTATCTAGCAGTTTATAACGATATAGAAAGCGTAAAAGCCATCTTTGAAAATAATAGAGATAAGATCGGCGTTGTCATAATCGAGCCTATCGCTGGAAATATGGGGCTTGTGCCAGGCGATAAGAAATTTTTAGAAGAGCTTAGAGTAGTGTGCGATAAATTTGGTGCAGTACTCATCCTTGATGAGGTTATGAGTGGCTTTAGAGCTTCTCGCCTTGGCTCATATCCATTTCACGAGGTGGGCGCTGATCTCATTACATTTGGCAAGGTTATAGGCGGAGGTATGAACGTCGCTGCATTTGGTGGTAAGGCCGAGATAATGGACTGTTTAAGCCCAGAGGGCGCTGTATATCAAGCAGGTACGTTAAGTGGCAACCCAGTGGCGATGAGTGCTGGTATAGCGGCGATTTCAAAGATAAATAGCGATCCAAATTTATATGCTAGACTTGAAAAACTAGCTAAAAAACTAATGGACGGCTTCAAAGAGGCAGCAAAAAGCGCTGGCATCGCTATACAAACCGATGTTCGTGGCTCGATGTTTGGCTACTTTTTTACAGATCATGTCGTGAAAAACTACGACGATGCGTTAAAGAGCGATACAAAGCTATTTGCTAAATTTCACCAAGCGATGCTTAAGCGTGGAATTTATCTAGCGCCAAGTCAGTTTGAGACTGGATTTGTCTGCGATGCGATGAGTGAAGCCGATATCGATCTAGCGGTAAGCGCAGCTAAAGAGGCTTTTTTGGAGATAAAAGCCTAATGGCAAAATTTAAGATAAAAGATATCGTAGCAGGTGCTGAGCAACTAAGTCTTGGCGTTTCAATCGTAGTTGCGATCTTGCTTGGCACTGGGCTAGGGTATTTTGTAAAAAAGGCTACAAATTTTACACCAGCTCTTTGGATAGGCTTTGCTATTGGCATTGCAGCTGCTATTTTAAATGTCTATAAAGCTTACAAAGCACAGATAAAAAGCCTAGATGAGCTAAAAGATGAAAGCAGATACAAAGGCTACACAAAAGACGATGATGAGGACGATTAGTAGGCTTTTGATTTGCTATTTTGCGCTTTGGCTAGCTCTTAGCGCGGTTGGCAAATTTATATCAAATCAATTTTTTATAAGCTCGCAAATTTCATTTTTTACCTCGCTCATTATCTTAACGGCTAGTTTTTTTGCCTATAAAAACCGCATAAACTCAAGGCTAGAAAATGCAAGAGATGAAATTTTAGCCACAATAAAAGAAGAGGACGAGGATGAGGAGGATGAAATTTCTCCTCAAGAAGAGATAAAAGAATTTAACCTAAAAGATGAGAAAGCAAGGCTAAAAAAGCAGAAATTTTCATTTAAGGATAAGAGCTATGTGGCAGCATTTATGCCTTACCGCTTGGTTGCTTACGCAGCATTATTCTTTGGATTTTTATTTTTAAGAAATGAAAATTTACTAAACGTGTCTGGCTTTTTAGTTGGGCTTGCTCCCATGCCCATTGGAGCGTTTATTTTTGGCATAATACAAAATAAACATAGTTTAACAAGGAATGCAGATGGCAAGTAGCTTTAGGATTATCCGCTCGATGGGACCGCTATTTTTGGGCATGAGTTTGCTTTTTATCGGAAATGGCCTAGTCATCGCATCTTGTAGTGCACTGCTTAAGCAAAATGGAGTGGGTGAGCTAGAGATTGGATTAATCAATACAGGCTTTTTTGTGGGTGCGTTAATTAGCACTATTACAGCCCACAGAGTCATCTCAACTACTGGCCACATTAGAGCATTTGCCATCTTTTCAGCCATTTTTGCAGTCTCAGCTATGCTTCATGCGGTAAATCAAAATTTAGTATTTTGGGCGATATTGCGTGCATTTTTGGGATATTGCTACTACGCGCTTTTGATGGTTATAGAAAGCTGGCTAAATGCAAAAATTCCAAATAAAATAAGATCTCGCGTGATAGCCTTTTATGAAGGCGTTTTTTACACGAGTTTTGGACTTGGCATTTTGATCTTAGCGCTTGATCTTAATACCTTTGAAATTTTCATCATAAGCGCAGCTTTTATCATGCTCTCAAGCATTCCATTAAATTTGATCCGTATAAATCAGCCTCAAATCCCAGAGCGTCAGCCCATAAACATCCCAAAAATTTTTGGTATCGTCCCGCTCGCTCTTGTTGGCGCGCTCATTGCGGGCTTAGCAATAAATGGCTTTTTTTCGATGGCAAGCCTTTTTGTCTTGCTTCAAGGATACGGCACAAAAGAGGCGTCATTTTTTATGACGGTTGCGATGATCGGTGGCTTTTTAGCTCAAGTTTTTATTGGTAGTTTCTCTGATAGATATGGCAGAAGGCCAGCTATTTTGCTTTGTAGCAGCGTAGCTTTAATAAGCGCGGTTTTGTTTTTGCTAAATGGCAAAAATTTAATGGTTGAATATCTACTTTCATTCTTTTTTGGGGCTGGAATTTTTTGCACCTATGGGCTTTCTCTGGCTAGAGCAAATGACGAGATCACAGACAAGACAAAGAGTGTGCAAGTCGCACGTGCTTTGTTGTTTAGCTACTCTTTGGCTTCGCTTTTCTCACCGCTTCTTATGAGCTATGCGATGAAAATTTTTGGAGCATTTGGCTTTATCTATGTTTATTTGGTGCTTTTTACTGGGCTTATTTTATTTGCACTAACGCAAAAGACAATACCACAGCACATGAGAAAAGAGTATAACGACAGGCTCGTTGCAAGAACGGCTGGCATCGCTACTATTGAGCAAAATGGAAATTTTGCCGATAGAAAAAATAAAAAGTGAAAAATGGACATAGGAAATTCTTTGAATATATCAAATACTTCGGTTCAGACTGGACAAAATACTACTCAAAATGTGCCAGTTCGTAAAAATGAAGGCTCGCTTTTTAAAAATCAGCCAAGCGTACAAACGCCTAATGAGCAGAGTATTTCAGAGACACTTGATAATGTTGGGAAACTCGTTGCAAGAGTGCTTGATGATCTAAAAAGCGCTTCAAGTCTTAGCAAGGCTGAACAAATTTTATCTCAGGCAAAAGATACAAAAATCGCTCCAAATTTAGCCAGCGAGCTATCGGACCTTGCAAAAAGCTTAGAGGCTGAAGCAGCGCAAAATGAAAGCCCTGAGATAAAGAGCCTTGCACTAAAGCTAAAAGAATTTCTAAAACCAATAGCCGATCTAAAGGCTGGCTCACTAAATGATCAGATCAAAAACTCAGGCGTAATGCTTGAAGCAAATTTAAAAGATGCACTTAGTCCAGAAAAGCTTCCAAGCTCGGTTCAGAAGCTACTAAGCGATATAAAAAATCTCTCAAGCGGGAATTTGCTAAATCAAATTTTAACCCTAAATGATGAAAAATTAGACAATCAAAACTCTTTTTCAAAACTTGCTTCTATACTTGAAAAAGCGAGTAGTGACGCAAAAAACATCCTTGATAACTCAAATATAAAAACCCTTTTAAAAGATGTTGATAAGCTTGATAATGTGGTTAAATTTTTAGATAAAAATTTTTCAAAAGATCAAAATGGCGAGCTAGTAAAAAATCAAATAGGCAAAATACAAAATTTCATCTCAAATTTAAGTGAAAAAGTCGCAAGCCTGGCAAATGAAAAGCTAAATCAAAATTTTGGTTTTAGTCAAAATCACAAAGAGCTAAAAACTATCCTCGATAGCATAAAAAACGATCTAAAAACGCTAAATAACATAGGCGATGAAGCAGGGCTTGTAAAAGCGTTTAATGAGATGAGCGATGTTTCAAAGGATGGCAGCTTGCAAGATAAGCTCCAAAGCGCGGCGAGACGTCTTTCTCATAGCCTAAGTCTTACTGATGCTAAGGCAAGTTTGGCTAAAAATGAGCTAAGTGAGAGCAAGGCACTTTTAAAACAACTAAATCTCGCCACAAACGATATAAATAACATTACGACTAAAAATAGTGGCGAAATTTCAAAGGTACTAAGCCAAGATATAAAAAGTACGCTTTTAAATATCAGTGAAAAGAGTCAAAACCCACAAAGCATAAATGCTGCAAATAAGATGATTTCACAGATCGAGATGCATCAAATGATATCAAGTCTTCAAGGCGGGATCCAAACTTATATGCCTTATATTTGGGACGGCGTTGAGGGTGGAAATATCGCATTTAAGCAAGGCAAAAAGGATAAATTTTACGCTCAGATCGATCTAAATTTTAAGAAATTTGGACAGATAAATGTGATGGTTGGACTTATTGATAAAAGGTACATTGATCTTTCGGTAGCTACGCAAACAAATGAGTTTAAGGAGCTAATCCTCTCAAACTCTAGCGAATTAAAACAAGCAATATCAAAGCTTGGACTTATAGTTTCAAACTTTAATATAAAAACTTTGTCAAAAGTAAAGCTAAATGATAGATTTAAAAAATTTGGTGGCCTTGATGTGGGCTTTGATAAGAAAATTTAATGCAAGTAAATAAGAAAAAAGCAGTAGCTCTTGGCTACAACAGATCTAAAGACAATGCTCCAAGAGTGCTGGCTAGTGGCGCTGGAGAGATAGCAAATAGAATAATTGATCTTGCAAAAGAGCATGATATACCGATCAAAGAGGATCCTGATCTTATTGAAATTTTAAGCAAGGTTGAAGTTGATCAAGAAATTCCGCCAAATTTATATAAAGCTGTTGCTGAAATTTTTAGCTTTTTATATAAGATCACAAAGAAATGATCTATAAATTTGCTTAAAAATTAGCAAGGCATATAAAGAGTGGCTGGGATATTGACGATATACAAAAAAATGGCGTAAGCTAAATATTAAATTAAAATTTTAAAGGCTATTTGTGGCACAAAAATTAATATTAATAGGGGCGTCTACTGGCGGGCCTGGGCATTTAAAAAAGTTACTAAAAAACGTAAAACTAAATGGAGCTATTATCGTGATAGCCCAGCACATGAATAAAATGTTTATAAACTCTTTTGCTATGCAAATCGGAAAAGAGTGTGGCTTGGATGTTGAAATTTTAAATGAGAGGAAAATTTTAAAAGAAAATACCGTATATGTCTGTGAACAAAATGTAGTGGTATCACCAAATTTACCAATCAGTGCAAAGCCAAATACAGAAGAAAAGACTATATATACGCCAAATGTTGATGTGTTGTTTAAATCTGGAGTTGGAATTTGTAAGAGCGCAAATGTGTTAGCTATCTTACTAACTGGCATCGGAGACGATGGTGCATCTGGGCTTGATAAGCTTTATAAGGCTGGAGCAAAATGTATAGCTGAAAATGAAGAGAGCGCGATAGTTTATGGTATGCCAAAACGTGCAAAAGAGCTAAATCAAAGCTTAAAATCATTAAATCTAACTATGATAAAAAAAGAGCTGGAGGATTTTTTAAATGCTATTAACTAATGACGCAAAAGATACAAAAACAATGCAAACAAATACTTCACAAGATATGGATAGTTTTAATGAATTTATGAATGTTATCAAAACTCTTTGCGGAGTTGATCTGGAGCCAAAAAGAGATATTACATTGCAGCGAATTACCATTTTTATTAGGGATCGCCAGATAAAAAGCTTTAAAGATCTTGTTTCAATGATAAGATATAACTCAAGCTTGCGACAAGATATTTTAAATTTAGTAACTGTAAATGAGACTTATTTTTATAGAGAGTTACCTCAACTTAAAGATGTGATCTATTACGCAAAGGAGCTTGGAGGAGCTAGAATTTTATGTGCTCCTTGCTCTACTGGAGATGAGTCGTATTCGCTTGCAATGCTTGCTTATGAGATGGGATTTAAACAGCATGAAATTTCAATCGTAGGTATAGATATAAACTCAGAAGCCATAGCAAGCTGTCAAAATGGTATTTTTAGTGAGAGGAGCTTGCATAGGTTAAGCGATTTTCAAAAAGAGAGATTTTTTACAAAAGTCGATGATAAATTTAAGATAAAAAAAGAAATTTTACCAAGGTGTGAGTTTAAAATTTTAAATGTTTTTGATGATGCTATTTTTAATCTAGGAAAATTTGATATCGTGCTTTCAAGAAATATGATGATCTATTTTGATGATGATTTTAGATTAAAATGCGTTGAGAGGCTTCATAAATTGCTTAAGCCAGATGGTAGGCTTTACGCTGGGCACGCTGATCTTGTGCCTTACACTCCAGCTTATGAAAAGCGCTTTTCAAATGGAACTACCTACTATCTAAAAAAATAAAAATTTGCCAAGTCGCCTTTTAATTTGGGCGACTTAATTTAAAATCAATCACCTTATTTTGTAGCTTTTTAATACGATGTGATAGTAAAAAGCCCCTACAAAAAAGAGGATTCCCATAAAACTTGCAATCATCTCAACGCTAAATCCAATATCATAAAGCAGACCAATGATAAATGAAATGAGAGCGCTAAAGCCAAGAAAAATCATATCGTTATATGCAATCACTCGGCCATAAAATTCTTTTTTGCAGTTTTGCTGAAGCATCGTATAGGTGTAGCTCCAAAGACTTGATGTGCAAAATCCAGCAAAGATAATGCCAATAAGCGATAGATAAAAATTCCAAAGCGATAAAGCCCAAATAATGATACCAAGGCCTTGACCGATATATACGAAAATAAGCGTATTTTTATTTATAAATTTACTAAGTATGACTGGAGCAAACATAAGTGAAATGGATCTTGAGGTATTTAATAGCCCTATAATTAGCGATGTCGAGAGTAAATTTGCATATTTGTAATCAGCCAAAAGTGCTATAAGCGCGTCATAAGCAGTAATGCCAACAAAGGCGTGCAAAAATATAAGATGCACGATGAGCCTATTTTCTTTTAGATATTTAAGCCCATTTTTGAGCATTTTTAGAGGCTTTTCTATAAATTCTGGCTTTAGACCTTGTAAATTTAAAAAATATAAAAATCCAAAGCTAAGAATGTATAGTATGCCATCAAGCAAAAAGGCGCTTTTAATACCAAAAAAGTGTATATAAACTCCAGCAAGCCCCATGCCAGCGGTGTATGATACCGCCCAGATGATAGAGTGGATCTCGTTTGCGAGTTTGAGATTTTCTTTGCTTAAAATTTTTGGTAGCACGCTCATCTCTACTTGAAAATACATTCCGCCAGTGCCATTTCTAACAAAAATGATGAGTAAAAGTAGCCATAAAAAATCAAGTGAGTCTATAAAAAGAAGCATGAAAACGCTTATCGTCTCAACTGTCATCATGATGACAAGCATTGGTTTTGGGCTAAATTTATCAACTAAAATTCCACTAAATGGAGCTATGACAACACCTGGGATAAATGCCATCGCCGCACTTAATGTGATCGCCCAGACAGGAGCGTCAAGCTTGATAAGAAGGGTAAAAATACCTGTGTGCGAAAACCATACGCCAAAATAGCATATAAGCTGAATGATGCTTAAGAGGCGAAAATTTTTCTCTTCTTTTAAAAGTTTAAGATATTCTTTCAACTTATTGATTCCACATTAGCGTTATTTGCTCTATCTTTGTTTCATCTGGGATATCGTTTAGACTTGTTATCTCTTTGGCAAGTGGATTTTTTAGTGTGATTAGCATATCGTGGCTATCTATTTTTAGATAGATATTGTTTTTGTCACTACTAAATTTAGAGATAACGAGAGAATTTTTTATATCTTTGAAATTTGATTTAAGGCTAATATTTTCTGGAGTTTTAAACTCGTTTGAATAAATTTCAATGCTTGTGATAATGCCGTTTAGTAAGGTGTATTCAAAAATTCTTTCATTTTTGCTTGTTACGATGTAGCTGCTTTCTTTTTTTGTATTATCTCGTTTTATGTTTTTTGATCCATAAATTTTTATCACATCTCTATTTGCTGATTCGTTTGTCAGCTCTGCAAAAAAGCCTTTGCCAAAGAGATTTTTTTGATCTTTATCTTTTTTATATCGTCCGCTTATGTGAGCATTTTTACAAATTTTGTCATTTGCTACTAGAAAAATTGCATTATTTATTCTGTGTATGCTTAGGGCGATGCCTTTTTCATCTAAAAGGTAAAAAATTCCTTTATTGTAAAGTAGCTCAGAGCTAAACTCGCAAAGTGGCGAGCCATTTTTTAATGATGAATAAAAACTTATTTTCGCACCATTTTTACTTGGTGCGATTACGATATCTAAAAAACTATCTTTGTTTTTAAATTTATAAAATTTAGCAAAAAAACTATCTTTGTAAGCTTTATTTACCGGCTCGAAATTATAAATTTGAGCTAGCACGCCAACTCGCTTATTTTTCTTGTCATCAAGTTGAAGAAGGGAATTTTTATTTGGTGCAAAGTAGCTAAGATTGCCATTTTCATCTTTTAAAATGATGGCACTATCATCAACATCAAATGTGCCATTTTTTTCAACCAAGCTTACTTCTTTATCCATAGTAAGCATTGTTTTTGTGTAGGTTTTATCTTTATTTAGCGTAATGATAGTTTTTATGCCTTCGCAATTTGGGCAAGGCAAGGTGGTGTAGTAGCTCGTGTAGATAGAGTTTGAAAGTATTAGTTTTTCTGGTTTTTTGGGTTTTTCGTCTCTAAGAAGGGGTTTTTCTTCTTTTGGTTTTTGTATTTGCTCTTGGTTTTGTGGCTTTAAATTTTCATTTTTCGCGCAGCCAATGATAAAAAATGAGATAAGTATGGCAAAAAGATATTTCATTTGCAACTCCTTAAAAATTGCAAAATTATATCATTTTGCCTTTAAAATTTATTTTACGCGTTTAAAGATGTATTTATCTTTTAGCTCGCCAGTGACCTCTTTTTGATCCATATCAAGCATCTTTAGGTTCTCGCCCTCTATTTTATAAAAGCTCTTTTCTTTATACTCATCAATCGTTGTTATCACTCCATTTTCGATTGAGTATTTGCCTTTACTAACGGCTTTGTAGTTGTCTTTTGATTTGTAGTTCATCGCACTTTCAAATGTGCCGTCTTTTTTTAGTGTAAGGGTTGAGTCTATGCCCATGCAGCTAGCGCAAGGTAAAAATGCTTTATAAGTGCCCTCGATGCTGCTAATTGGAGCTTCGCAGCTACTTTTTACTTCACATTTGCCTTGTGGGACGTTTGTGTTTTGGCTAGATGATGCACAACCTGCCAAAAGTAGGGCCGCACTTAGTACAAATATAAAATTTTTCATGCTAATCCTTTTTGAAAATAAAATTTAAAATGTATTATAATACTTAAGAAAATAACAAATTATAAATTAAAGGAGTAAAAATGCAAATCGAAGCATTTGGCGTTTTAGTCGTAGTTCTGGTTATCTTTGCGTTCTTGTTTTTAAAGGCCGGTATCAAGATCGTCTCACAAGCTGATAATCTACTCATCGAGCGACTTGGTAAATTTCACAAAGTGCTTGACGGCGGATTTCACATAATCATCCCATTTGTCGATCAAATAAGAGCGATAATCACCGTAAAAGAGCAGCTTGTGGACATCACAAAACAGCAAGTCATCACAAAAGATAACGTAAACATAAGCGTCGATGGCATCGTCTTTTTAAAGGTATTTGACGCAAAAATGGCGGTTTATAATGTAGATAATTATAAGCGTGCCATTGCAAATTTAGCCATGACAACGCTTCGTGGCGAGATAGGCGCGATGAATCTTGACGACACGCTAAGCTCACGTGACCGCCTAAACGCCGCACTTCAAGTGGCTCTTGGCGACGCTGCTGGCAACTGGGGCGTAAAGATCATGCGCGTAGAAATTTCTGAAATTTCTGTCCCACTTGGCATCGAAGAGGCGATGAATATGCAGATGAAAGCTGAGCGTGAAAAACGCGCCATCGAGCTAAAAGCCTTGGCTGAAAAAGAGGCTTTAATTCGCAACGCAGAGGCATTAAAACAAGAAAAAGTGCTTCAAGCAGAGGCGATCGAGCGTATGGCTGATGCGAAAAAATACGAACAAATCGCTATCGCAACGGCTCAAAAAGAGGCTATGGATATGATAAATGATAGTATGAGCAAAAACGCAAATGCAGCAGAATTTTTGCTCGCTCGCGATAGAGTCGGGGCATTTAGCGAGCTAGCTAAAAATAGCTCAAAAGATAAAATTTTAGTCCCTTATGAAGCAACTGAGCTTATTGGTTCACTTAGCGTTTTGAAAAATTTCCTAGCTAAGGATAAGGCGTGATCAGCCCTTTTATAATGATAGCAATCGGTGTGGTTTTGTGCATCACCGAGTTTATCTTTTTCTCGTTTTATTTGCTATTTTTTGGCATAGCTTTTATAGTAGTTGGAGCTATAAATTTTGGTTTTAGTTTTGCTTGGAGCTATCAAATTTTAATTACAGCAGCGATTGCGATTGTACTTCTTGTGCTTTTAAAAGCGCCGTTAAAGAGTAAATTTATGTCCAGAAAAGAGAGCTTTAACGAGGAATTTTTAGACGAAGCCGGAGTTGGCGAGATCAGAGAAAATATGGTCTATTTTAAAGGGACACTTTGGAAATATGACGGAAATTTAGCTAACGGAGAAAAAGTGATGGTTCTTGGCACTAGAGGTGACAAGGTGATATTAAAATAAAAGTGCCATTTTGGCACTTTAATTAATGTTTATGCATCATTTGGTGGTCATGTGCATGGCCGCCATTTTGCATGCCACCGTGGTGTTCGCAACTTCCCTTATCTTTTGTCGCCATGTTTTGGTGGTGAGGGCAGCCACATTCTGCATGTGCAGCTTCGTTTGGCTTTGGCTCATTTTTGGCACAACCAACTAAAAATAGGCCTACAACTGCGGCTAAAACTATCTTTTTCATATTTGCTCCTTAAAAAAGTTTGCATATTCTATCTGCTAAAGTTAAAAATTTGGTAACGACATGATTTATCAGATTTAAAAGCATTTTTGGCTAAACTCTCGCCCAAAAATAAGCAAAATAAAAGGTTAAATTTGAAAAGACTTAGTGTAAATGAAGCCATCGATCTTATAGAAAATGCACCGCTTCACGAGCTTGGCAAGATGGCGCTAGCTAGAAAAAAAGAGCTTCATCCAGATGGCATAACGACCTTTATCGTAGATCGCAACATCAACTATACAAATGTCTGCTGGGTGGATTGTAAATTTTGTGCATTTTACCGCCACGCAAAAGAAGAGGACGCTTATGTGCTAAGTTTTGAGGAGATCGGCAAGAAGATCGAAGAGCTAATCGCCATTGGAGGCACTCAAATTTTATTTCAAGGCGGCGTTCATCCAAAGCTAAAGATCGAGTGGTACGAGGAGCTTGTAAGCTACATCAGCAAGCACTATCCAAGCATCACGATACATGGCTTCTCAGCCGTTGAGATCGACTACATCGCAAGAATTTCAAAAATTTCCACAAAAGAGGTCTTAAGACGCTTAAACGAAAAAGGTTTATATTCGATGCCAGGGGCTGGAGCGGAGATATTAAGTGATAGGGTGCGTGACATCATTGCCCCTAAAAAATGCGACACCGCAGACTGGCTTCGCATACATAAAGAGGCGCACGAGCTTGGCATGAAGACAACTGCGACGATGATGTTTGGCACGGTTGAGAGCATACGTGAGATCGTGGAGCACTGGGAACATATCAGAAATTTACAAGATGAGACGGCTGGCTTTAGAGCCTTTATACTTTGGAGCTTTCAAGGGCTAAATACAAAGCTCATGCAAGAATTCCCTGAGATAAAAAAGCAAAGCTCAAACGTCTACCTTAGGCTACTTGCCGTCTCAAGACTCTTTTTGGATAACTTTAAAAATATCCAAAGCAGCTGGGTTACACAGGGCAGCTACGTTGGTCAGCTAGCGCTTCTTTTTGGCGCAAACGACCTTGGCAGCACAATGATGGAAGAAAATGTTGTAAAGGCCGCAGGTGCTAGCTTTAGGATGAATCAAGATCAGATGATCGAGCTTATAAAGGATGTCGGAGAAATTCCAGCTAAGCGCAACACAAACTACGATATTTTGGAGAAATTTTAGATGAAAATTTTAGATATCAATGTAAAAAATATAAAAATTCCAGTCGTTTTTGAAAGCTCAAAAGCGATGCCAGTAGTGAGCCTAAAACTAGTTTTCAAAGCAGCTGGTAGCTCGCAAAATGGCAAGCTCGCAGGCCTAGCTAGACTAAGTGCAAATTTACTAAACGAGGGCGATATAAAGCTAGGATCGGCTAAATTTGCCAAAGAGCTTGAAGTAAGGGCGATTAGCCTAAACGCAAGTTGCGGCTTTGAGACATTTTGTATAGATATAAACTGCTTAAAAGAGCACTTTGCCTTTGCGTGTGGCAAGCTAAAAGAGCTACTACTTGCTCCAAATTTGACAGATGATATCCTAAATAGGTGCAAAACCGTCACACTTGGCGAGATCGCAGCAAATGAAAATGACTTTGACTACGTGGCAAGGCAGGGGCTATTTGAGCTTTTATATCCAAAAAGCGTGCTCTCTCTGCCAAGTATCGGCACGAAAAAGAGCATTAAAGCTATAACGCTTGAAGACGTGAGGAAGTTTTTAAATGATCATTTGGACCTTTCAAATTTGCTTTGCGTGCTAGGCGGCGACATCGATGAGAAGCAAACAAAAGAACTGGCTAAGGTTTTAGAAATTTTAGAGCTTGGCAAGGTGCGAAAGCTAGAGCGTTTTAGTCCAAGCAACAAGTGCGAAACCAGCGAGATAGTAAGGCAAAGCGAGCAGGCATATATCTACTTTGGTGCGCCATTTAACGTAAGACCTGAGGAGAAATACAAGGCCGCAGTGGCGACATTTATCTTGGGCGAGGGCGGCTTTGGCTCGAGGCTCATGGAGGAGATCCGCGTGAAAAGAGGGCTTGCTTATAGCGCCTATGCTAGAAATTTGTTAAATCTCTCTTACAGCCAGCTTTACGGCTACATGCAGACAAAAAATGAGAAAAAAGATGAGGCGATCGCTGTTATAAAAGAGGAAATTTTAAAATTTAGTAAAAAAGGCGTTAGCAAGGCCGAGCTTGAGCAGGCAAAGAAATTTTTGCTTGGTTCCTTACCGCTTAGACTTGAGACGCTATTTAAACGCCTTGATATCGCACAAAGCGAGTTTTATGAGCATGGCGAGCTTGGGGCATTTTTAAAGGATCTGGATAAAATTTCAGCCCTTTCGCTAAGCGAGCTAAATAGCTTCATAAAAGCCCACGCAGAGATCAATCAGCTAAGTTTTTGCGTCCTAAAAAATGAAATTTGAAGCAAGCGATAGAGCAAAACTTCTAAAAATAGGCGTGCTTAGCCTGCTTGACCTTGCTCTTGTGCTACCAAAGAGCTTTGAGGATACGACGATCGCTAAGAGCCCAAGAGAAGGGCAGGTCTGCATAAATGTAAAGATCACTTCGCTCGCCTCGCGCCCTGGTATGCTAACGGCGCTTGCCTTTTGTGAGCTGTGGCAAAGTAGCGTAAAGATCGTTATTTTTAACGCAAAGTCTTGGCACTACGGCGCTTTTAAGGTTGGCAAAGAGATGGCGATATATGGGCTTTGCTCGCACGCCTTTGGCTCGTGGCAGATAGTAAATCCAAAAATCACCACAAAAATAGGCCAGATCGTACCTAAATTTAAGACCGAGCTAAAAGACGAAGAGCTGAAAAAACTCATCTTAAAATATATAAATTTACAAAATTTACTAGCCGAGGGCTTAAATGAAAAAGAGGCTAAATTTCTAGCTGATCTGCAAAGGCTAGACGAGCAAAGTGTACAAATTTTATACCGCCTAAAAAATGATAATGATGGCGTGGAAATCTTAAAATTTGTAGAAATTTTTAACTACATAAAAAAGCTAAGTGTGAAAAAAACCTACTTTAAAAGCCCTAAAATAAAGCTTTTTGACATAAGCTCTTGGCTTAAGAGCTTGCCATTTACGCCGACAAACGACCAGATAAACGCCATAAACGACATCAGAGACGACCTTAGCGCTGTGCAGGCAAAAAGGCGCGTCATAATGGGTGACGTGGGAAGCGGCAAGACGCTAGTGATCCTAGCAGCTGCTCTTAGCGTCTATCCGCAAAGTGCCATTTTGATGGCGCCAACAAGCATCTTAAGTGAGCAAATTTATAATGAAGCAAAGAGGCTGCTGCCCGCTTTTATGAACGTGATGCTGGTGCGAAGCGGGGAGAAAAAGATAGACTTTAGCGGGGCAAATTTGATCGTTGGCACGCATGCGCTACTCTTTCACGAGCTACCAAATTCGCCGCTTGTCATGGTCGATGAGCAGCACCGCTTTGGCTCAAATCAGCGCAAAAAGATAGAGGAGCTTGCCTCAAGCGAGGACAAGCGAGCAAATTTTGTGCAGTTTTCAGCCACGCCAATACCAAGGACGCTAAGTTTGATCCAGTCATCTATCGTAAATTTTAGCTTTTTAAAGCAGATGCCATTTAAAAAAAATATATCAAGTCAAATTTTAGGCGCTAGCGAGTTTGGCTTTTTGTTAACTCACATCAAAAAGCAGCTTGCGGGCGGCTTTCAAGTAGCCATCATCTACCCGCTAGTTGAGAGCAGCGAGAGCTCAAACTACCAAAGTCTAAGCGAGGCGCAGGGTTTTTGGCTAAAGAATTTCAAAAATGTCTTTGTCACGCACGGCAAAGATAAAGAAAAAGAAGAAATTTTAAGGCGATTTAGAGAAGAGGGCGAAATTTTGCTCTCAACCACCGTTGTTGAGGTTGGCATTTCGCTGCCAAGGCTAAATACGATAGTGATCGTGGGCGCTGAGCGGCTAGGGCTTGCCACACTTCATCAGCTGCGCGGCAGAGTAGGGCGAAATGGTGGCGATGGATACTGCTTTTTATTTACCAAGCTAAAAGAAGCACCAGCTAGATTAAAGGAATTTTGCGCGACAAATGACGGCTTTAAGGTGGCGGAGCTTGATCTGAAAAACCGCCAAAGTGGCGATATACTAAATGGCTTTTTTCAGCACGGAGCGACCTTTAACTTCTACGACTACGAGGATGATATCACACAGGCAGCAAAGGCTAGAGTGGCGGCGCTTGCAAACAACATTTAGTAGCTATTTTAGTCTAAAATTTTGATTTTCTTTTGCTAACTCTTTTAACTCATTTAAATTTTCCTCACTTTGCTTTAAAAGCTCATCAAATTTAAAGCCAAGCATAATCAGACGATAAAGCTCTGGCTTGTTTTTCTTCCAATTATAAAGAGTTTTTGTATCAATTTTTAAAATTCCTGCAATATCTCTTTTTGATAGATTATTTCCCATTTTTTACCTTTTTATGGGAATTGTTTGCAAAACGCACTTACTTATCAACTAAGGAATAATTTCTTATATATATAATTATTTAAGAAATAATTACTTAAATTTAAAAATTATTAAGCTTTATTGATATAACATTTTGAAATTATTTTTAAAAGGAGCAGAAATGGCTTACAAATTTGATTCAGATTTGGAGTTTTTAAGACAGCTTAAAAGCAACGAACTAAATGATCTTGTTGATATTATAAAAGGCAAAGAAGGTGATGAAAGGATTACGCAAGATCTTACAAACAATGATTTGTTCAAAAGATTTTATCCAGATCATAAAGAATATATAGAGCTTATTATGGGTGAGCTTCAATGCTTTGGTGGCAATAGCTTTGCAAATGTATTTAGAGGCGGTGGAGTTCAGTATAAAGAAATTTTATGCGATGTTTGCGATAAACTTAAAGTTAATTACTCTAAGGCTCAAAACACACAAATGATAGAACAAAATATGTTCATGAAAATTCTATCTGATAGCTTGGAAAAAATGAATGAAGAAGAGCTAAAACAAGTAGCAAATGAATTTGGCTTAAATATCACTGATTTTAAACCACAAGCGATAACAGCTGCTATGCAGGCAAGTATTTTGGTAAGTGGTTTTGCTATGTATAAAATTGCCCTTATCGTTGCAAATACTATTGTTAGAATTTTATTTGGTAGAGGACTTGGTCTTGCAGCAAACGCGGCTTTAACTAGAACCATTGGTATTTTTGCAGGTCCAATAGGCTGGGTCATAACTGGGCTTTGGACGTTAACGGATGTAGCTGGTCCTGCTTATAGGGTTACTATACCAGCAGTAATTCAAGTAGCTTTTTTAAGGCAATATTTGATAAATAAACAAAATAATTCAGAAAATAACTAATCTCAAAGCGCTCTCAAAAGAATTTCTCTTTTGAGAGTGTAAATTTAAAGAGGATATGTTAAGCAGCACTCTCTTTTTACTTCGTCGATGTAGCTCACGTTTAAATTTAGTCCGTAAAGCTTGCTTAAATTTTCGCTTCTAATGATCTCATCAACCGTGCCAAATCCAACCTCACCATCACCCTTTACGAGTGCTACATATCCGCCAAGAAGCACGGCAAAGTCAGGGTTGTGAGTGGTTAGCACGACTGAGTAGCCAAGCTCTTTTAGCCATTTGACGGTGCGTAGGAATTTATACTGGTTGCCAAAATCAAGCGCGCTCGTTGGCTCGTCAAATATGATCATCTTAGGCTGCGCAGCCATCGCACGAGCGATCATACACATCTGCTTTTGACCGCCACTCATCTGCGTAATAAAACGCTCTTCAAGATACTCGATCTCAAGCTTTTTGGTGTAAATTCTAGCTATCTCCTCGTCCTCTTTGCTAGGTCTTGCAAAGATACCAAGATGTGCTGCACGTCCCATCGTTATAAACTCAAGTCCTGTGTAGTCATACTCTGTGACCTCGCTTTGAGCGACGTAGGCCATTATCTTTGCTCGGTCTTTATTGCTTAGACTCTCTACGTTTTTACCATCGAGAAAAATTTCTCCAGATACTGGTTTTAGTGAGCCACTTATGAGGCCAAGAGTTGTTGATTTACCAGCTCCGTTTCGCCCAAGTATGGTTAAAATTTCCCCAGCGCCTATCTTTAAATTTACATTTTCTAGTTTGCCAGCTCCATTTGGGTAGCTAAAGTTTAAATTTCTAACTTCAAGCATCATGCAACCTTTTTATTTCGCCACAATACCCAGACGAAAAATACCGTGCCAATAAAGCCAGTAAGTACGCCAAGAGGCACTTCACTTACGCTTATACTACGAGCCAAAGTGTCCACA
Source organism: Campylobacter concisus (assembly GCF_003048575.1). Lineage (NCBI taxonomy): Bacteria > Pseudomonadati > Campylobacterota > Epsilonproteobacteria > Campylobacterales > Campylobacteraceae > Campylobacter > Campylobacter concisus. The sequence goes on from NZ_PIRZ01000001.1 coordinate 356,615, forward strand.
AAGAGTAAAAACATCGCACCCATAAATATGCTTGCTGGCATGCTTTTTATGTTGTTTGCACCAACTAGCATTCGCGCTAGGTGTGGCATGAGGAGCCCCACCCAAGCGACTATACCGCTTATGCAGACGCTACATGCTGTAAGGAGTGTAGCGCAAATGATAACGATAGCGCGTTCAAAAGCTACGTTTACGCCAAGTCTAGCCGCACTCTCGTCGCCAAGAGAGAGTAAATTTATACGCCAGCTCATGGCGATTAGTAAAATGGCGCAGATGATCATCACTGGGGCTATAAATTTTAAATTTTCGCTATCAAGCTTTGCAAGGCTTCCAAGCTGCCAGTAGACGATGTCAGGTAGCTTTGTTTCAGGATCAGCGACATATTTTAAAAAGCCGATTATTGAGCCCATTAGGCCACTTACGATGATACCAGAAAGAACCAGCATAAGTGTGCTCGTGCGCCCCATCATCTTTGGTATGGCTAGAGTGATAGCAACAGCTGCTAGACCAAAGCCAAATGCAAAAGCCTGCACCCAAAATAGCGATAAATCAAAGATGATAGCAGTGGCAGCTCCCACGCAAGCACCTGCTGAGACACCTAGAAGGTCTGGGCTTACAAGCTGGTTTTTAAAGACGCCTTGATAGGCAGCACCGCTCACGCTAAGAGCGGCACCGACTAAGATAGCTGCGATGATGCGAGGTATACGCAAATTTTCTATCACATTTGTGATGTTGCTAGCTGCCCCCTCGCTAAAGCCAAAGCTGTGAGCTAGCACGCTAAAGACATCGCTAAATGGTATGTAAAATCTACCAACACCAAGAGCTACAAAGGCGCAAACAATGGTAAGCAGGGCTAAAAATATAGCAACTAGCGAAAAATTTGCGTTTTTCATATTTTACTTGCTACTACCGTCTGGATTTAGACCTTTTAAGATATAGCCATACTCTTTGTCACTAAGATCGTGATTTAAAAACTCTTTATAAAACTCTTTTGTTTTTACTTTCATATCGACATCTTTAAATAAATCTGGTTGGATAGTTTTTGCTGCCCATAAAATTTGAAGTACGTTTTCAGCACCATATCTATCCCAGCTAAATACACCTTTTGGGTTGCCGTAAATTTTGCCGTTTTTAACAGCGTTTGAGCCAGAGAATGCAGGGTGCTCTTTTATCTTTTTGATCTGTGCGTCTGTGTCATTGCCGCCAACGATGATGATATCAGGATTTGCATTGATGATCTCTTCAGCGCTAACTTCGATCATTGAACCCTCAGTATTGATAGCATTTACGCCGCCACCTAGCTTGATCCAAGTGTTTTGGATAGTGTTTGTGCCATCAACTTTTAGCAAATTTGCGCCACCAAGCAAGTGAAGTACTTTTGGACGTTTAGCGTCAGGGATATTTTTTGTTCTTGCTGTTACAAACTCAGAGTTATCGTGGATTTTATTAGCAAGTTTTTCAGCTTTTTTTCTAGCATCATCAGTGCCTATAACTTCAGCTGTTGCATAGATGCTTTTCTCCATATCTGGATAGTCTCTAAAGATCAAATTTACCGCGCTAAAGCCATTTTTGATAAGTTCATCTTGAAAATTTTTGTTATACACTATGATAACGTCAGGTGCAAGTTTAACAAGCTCTTCGATCTGAAGGTCTTTGCCATTTAGTGCAGCTGGTAAATTTTTAAGTTTTGGATAGACGTGCTCAAACCACTTATTGTTTTTGATCAGATCAGTTGTGGCTACAACCTTATCCATACCGCCAAGTGCTAGGATGATCTCGTTGTTTGCATTCCACAGTGCAGCGATCTTCTCAACCTTCTCAGGCACGCTTACTTTGACGCCTTGCATATCAGTGATGCTTCTTGTAGACTCAGCTGCGTTTAGGCTAAGAGCCATAAATAATGAAGCAACAAGGCTAAATTTGGTTACTTTATGCATAAAATTTATTTGCATATTTTTTCCTTTATTTTTGAAGTATAAACATGTATATTAATAATATTTATATTAATTCTATGTAAATTTTGCATATACATTATGAAAAATTTGCATATCTTGTAAATTCTTATAAATCTAATAGGATAAATTCTCTCCTTTTGTTGACATATATCATTATTTGCTTTTTTAAAATGAGATAAACTTCACCTCAAAATTTTTAAAAAAAGGAGAATCAATGCGTGAATACAAAAAGTATTGGCTAGCACTTGTTGCAGTACTAGTAATTTGCTTTAGTATTTTAGGCTACTACGGCGTTGAAGTTTATAGAAGCTCGCCACCAGTTGTAAATTTTACAGATGAGAATGGCAATGTCGTGATCGACAAAGAGAGCATCTATAAAGGTCAAGAGGCCTGGCAAAGCATAGGAGGTATGCAAGTTGGCTCTGTTTGGGGACACGGCGCATATCAAGCACCTGATTGGAGTGCGGACTGGCTTCACAAAGAGTTAGTTATATTTTTAGAGTTAAAAGCAGATGAAATTTATCACTCAAAATATGCTGACTTAAATGATGAGCAAAAAGCAAATCTAAAAGTTCTACTTAAAAAAGAGTACCGAGAAAATGGCGTAAAAGACGATAAAATCGTACTTAGCAGCGATAGATTAAAGGCTATGAAACAAGTAAGCCAAGAGTATTCATCACTTTTTGGAAATGACCCTAAGTTTAAATCTTTAAGAGAAGCTTATGCGATGAAAGAAAATACTCTTCCAAATGCTTCTGATAGAGATGATCTTAATAACTTTTTCTTCTGGTCAGCCTGGGCAACCGCAGCAAACAGACCTAACAGCGATGCTACATACACAAACAACTGGCCACATGAGCCACTAATCGATAATGTACCAACAAGCGAAAATATTTTTTGGTCAATCGCAAGTGTTGTGATACTTATTGCTGGTATTGGATTTCTTGTTTGGTTTAGCTCTTTTTATGGCAAAAAAGATGATGAAAAGTTGGAAGCTATTAGCGAAGATCCACTTAGTAAATTAAGCCTAACTCCATCTCAAAAAGCTCTTAAAAAATATCTTTTTGTGACTTTGGCTCTTTTTGCATTCCAAATTTTAATAGGCGGCTTTACAGCTCACTATACAGTCGAAGGACAAGAATTTTACGGTATAAATTTATCAGCCTACATTCCATATTCGCTTGCTAGAACATGGCACATTCAGGCTAGTATCTTCTGGATTGCGACAGGATTTTTAGCAGGCGGTCTTTTCTTAGCACCTATTATAAATGGCGGCAAAGATCCAAAATTCCAAAAGCTTGGCGTAGATTTGCTATTTTATGCACTACTAATTCTTGTAGTTGGCAGTTTTGCTGGCGAGTATTTAGCGATCGCAAATATTATGCCTATAAATTTAAGCTTCTGGTTTGGACACCAAGGATACGAATATATCGAGCTTGGACGTGTTTGGCAAATTATTTTATTTGTTGGTCTTGTCATTTGGATGCTACTTTTACTTCGCGGATTTATCGGCGGATTTAAGAACAAAGGTGACAAAAATTTACTTGCTATCTTTGCAGCTTCAGCTGTTGCAGTTGGATTATTTTATGGAGCAGGATTATTTTACGGCCAAAGAAGTCCACTTCCAGTAATGGAATACTGGCGCTGGTGGGTTGTACACCTTTGGGTTGAAGGCTTTTTTGAGGTCTTTGCTACCGCTTCACTTGCTTTTGTGTTTGTTAGTCTTGGTCTTGTTTCAAAGAGATTTGCTACGTTTTCAACGCTTGCGAGTGCATCACTTTTCCTAGTAGGCGGAATTCCAGGAACTTTCCACCACTTATATTTTGCAGGCACTACAACACCTATAATGGCAGTTGGCGCTAGCTTCTCAGCACTTGAGGTAGTTCCTCTTGTATTGCTTGGTGCTGAAGCTTATGAGCACTACAGACTTCAGTTTGCTCAAACTTGGGCTAAGACATTAAAATGGCCACTTTACTGCTTTATCGCAGTTGCTTTCTGGAATATGTTAGGTGCTGGTGTATTTGGATTTTTAATCAATCCTCCAATTTCACTATTTTATATCCAAGGCCTAAATACGACTCCAGTTCACGGACATGCTGCGCTATTTGGTGTTTATGGATTTTTGGCACTTGGATTTGTTTGGCTAGTAGCTACTTATCTATTCAAAGGTCAAGAATTTGATGAAAAACTTATGAAAGTAGGTTTTTGGGGCTTAAATATAGGCCTTATGCTAATGATCGTGCTTTCACTACTTCCAATAGGAATTTATCAAGCATTTGCAAGCCTAGAGCATGGTATGTGGTATGCAAGAAGCGCTGAGCTTTTACAACAATCACACTTGCAAAATTTAAGATGGGTAAGAATGATTGGCGATACGATTTTAATAATCGGTGGTATTAGCTTCTTTGCACAACTTCTAAAATTTATACTTAATAAAAAAGCTTAAAACTAAAGGGGTATTTTGCCCCTTTATTAAGCTATCTTTTCATAAAATAACGCAAATTTAAAAGGAAAGAAATGATTACATTTTTTAAAAGAATTTGCGTTATTTTTATCGTACTCTTACACGCTTTTTTGGCTCTTGTAGTTGATTATTCGTTTCCACACTATGCAAATGTGCAAATCACAGGTGGCGATGTCAAGCGTATGGACAAAGATGGTATCATCGACGCTAAAAATCCGGCAGATGGTCCTACCAGAGATGTTTATTTTATCTATACTAAAGATTCTAATAATTCAAATAAGGTCATGGCCTATAGAAATGAGGATACTGCATGGGGATTTCCGTTTTATTTTAAATTTAACTCAGCTGATGTACAAGCCAAAGCTCAAGGCTTTGCAAATAGCGATAAAAACGTAACTGTAAAATATTATGGATATAGAATTTCTATGCTTCAAGAGTTTAGAAATGTCATCTCACTAAAAGAAAGTGGCACAGATACTAGTTGGCCAGTAGCTAGCTATGTATTTTACTTTATCTTGTTTATCTCGCTAATCATTTGGATAAGAAAGATAAATAAGGCCTTTAGACCAAAAACTAGTGAAAATTTAGAGAAATAGATAGCATTTGTTTTAGCTATTTGATATTTTAAAAATCAAAAAGAGAGCTTTGTTTCTCTTTTATCTTTGAAAATTTTTGACGCCATCAGGCATTTTTAGCTCGTTTGCTTTGTTGTGTTATTGCCGTATTCTTCTACTCTTTCCCAGTCCATAAAATAAAATTCTACATCTATATTATTTTTAAGAAAATCACCCGCTTTTTATGGGCATATAATTCTTTGCCTTGCCATTCATCAGTTGACCTATTTAGTTCGCGCCAATATCTTCTTAAAATGGCTTACAGGGAAGCCTTCTTGTATCTAGATCTATCTTATGCAAAGGTATCTATTCCGTAAAATTTTAGGCACTTTTTGATTTTAAAGTACTCTTTCATTATGTTTGGACGTTGAGTTAAAAACCAAAATTGATAATTTGATAAGGTTTTTATAACTCTAATAATCTAATCAACAAAGCTAAATAAAAATTACTCATAAAATTTACAAAAATATAGTTGGATTTTTAACGCTTAAAGGATCGCTCAAACGCTTGGGTAAAATTTTAAATTTAAAGCCATTTACTGGCACAGTAGTTTTTGCAACAGGTTTTTTAGATTTTAGAAAGAAAATTTATAGTGAATTAGCTTAAATTTTAGGGGCAAAGCTGCCCCTGTTTTTAGTAAAGACCGAAAGTTCCGTCTGTTCTTTTGTAGATCACGCGCATTTTTGCGTCAACATCGTTAAATACGTAAAATTGTTTATCGCTTGATTTTAGTTTATCAAGTGCCTCTTCGACTTCAAGTGGTTTATAAATTTCAAGCTCCATAGGTACGATCTCCTCAACACCTTCGATCTTTTCTTCACCTATTCTTGAGCGAAATTCTTTGTCGTCAGCCTTGCCTTTTACGGTAAATTTCTTATCATGCTCTCTTCTTAAAACTTTTGATGCTTTTTCGATAGCAAGATCGATCGCAGCGTAAAGGTCTTTATCTTTTTGGCGAACGACTATTGTATCTTTATGGGCCATATTTAGAGAAAATTCTGCATTAAAGCCTTTTCTTCCTTGTTTTTCATCGGCTGCTACAACACATCTTGCTGAGATGATGTCGAGATTGTATTTGCTAAGCGTATCAAAAGCGTCTTGGATATAGTTTTTGATTGGCTCTGTTAGCTCAAATTGTTTTCCTACAATGCTTATGTTCATCGTAATCTCCTTTATAGAAAGTAAGATGATTATAACACGCTAAAACTAAAAACAAATTAAACTAAAATCTTTATAAAATTTTAAAGTTTCTGAAGAGTTCGTTTGTGAAAATTTATAGGATTTGGCGTTTTTTTATCTTTTGATGTTACAAAAACATCAAAGATCATATTGCCAGTACTTGCGACTCCGTTTGTTCCTGGCATGATGGTCGGTGGAGTGCATATACCGATGTCGCCAAAGTAAGTTATTATTACTTTAAAGTCGAACATATCGTTAAATTCTCCATTTACTTTATCTAGGCATTTATTTGAGAAATCAGTTCTAAAAATTTCAAACATTGCATACTCTGCTGCTGCTTGAGCAACGAGTTGTGCTTGCTCTCTTAGATAAATTTCACTGCTTTGTCTAGCTGATGTGCTAGCTATCGAAAGAGCAAGAGTGCTGATAGAAGCTGCTACAACTAGAAAAAATATCGCTGCTATTAACGTAAATCCTTTTCTCATTAATAAACCGCCTTTGACTTGCAAATGGTTATTTCTGATTTTTCTGCTTTAAGGCAAAGCTTTAGCGCGATGACTCCATTTTTTTCTGTAAAGACAAATCTTGTTACGTGTTTAGCTAGTGTTGCACTTTCGGCTTTGATAGCCTTTGTAGATGTTGAGCTAAATTTTTTAAAGCTTTCATTTAGCCATGGCCTATAGTTGTAGTAAATTTTAAGGTCAAAAGAGCCATTTTGTATATCCTCGGCACTTTGCTCAGCTGGTGCTATGGCAATGGCTGTGTAAGCTAGCTTATACTGCTCTGAAATTTTTTTATTTTTAAAATCACTTGAAATTTTAAGCGTATCGATTGATTGTATGCCTACTTTTGCGATATCTAAGTGCCTTTGGTCTAAATTTTCTTGATAGCCAAAGCTGCTACCAACCCTATAAAGTATGCTAGAAAATATCGCTACTAAACCACCATTTTCATTATTGGCGTTTATGCACCTAGAGCCACTATTTACATCTTCTTCATCGCTATCATTTTCGCAGGTCAAGTCCATTACGCCGTTTCTAAAAGCATCATTAAATTTACTTCCAGGGCTTTTTAGTCCATTTGCAATAGAACTATTTGCAAGATCTACATATCCGCTATATATACCTTCTTCGAAGATGGGATCTCCGTTAGTATCATCTCCTTTATATTCGTTTATGCCATCAAATAGCTCATAAGCAGCTGGGATAAATTCTAAAATTTCAAAGTCACTACTTAAATTTACGCCACTATCATTTAGAGCTAGGTAATCTCCATTTTTTTTCCTAGCGATAACGCTTTGTTTGATTCTGTGGCTAAGTAGCATTGAAATTTGCTCTAGAGCGATTTCGCTTTGTGTCTCTAGCTCGTTTATTACTTTGCTTTGAAAATAGTTTTGATATAAATTCATAAGCGTGTTAAAGCTCATAAGTGAGATAACGCCAAGGACTGTAATAACTATTATAAGCTCAATTAGTGTAAAAGCTTTTTTTGTTTTTTTCATTTCCATTCTTTTACACTTAGAGTGCTGCTTTCACCTATGTTAAAGGCATATCCATAAAGTACGCTTTTGCTCTCTTTTGTAGTTTTCATAGTCGTATCTAGCTTTATCTGTAAAACGTCGTTATCGTTTAAAGGAGTGCTAACTACAAATTTATCAGCTCCATTTGTTATAGTTGGAGTTGTTTCTGTATCTATGATAAAGTCGCGTTTAGTAGTGCTAGCAGTTGGCGAGATGGATTTTTGAGTATTGAAATTTTTGATAGATTTTACTTTAAAATTTACGCTTTTGATTGATTCTGGAAGCTTTGAATCACTAGGCCTTGTGGCACATGCAGATGAATTTTGTACCGGATATGCAAGTATCCTATGCCCTTCACCTTTTACTCCACTTTTTTCATAAAAATCCGGGTTCGCCCCTTGATCGCAGATAATAAGAGGAAAAATTATAGCTTCTTGAGTAGTTATAGATGATGGCATGGTGTTTTTACCGGCTATTAAGACTTGATCACTAAATGGTGCTTTTAATATTAATGACATATAAGTTTTAGCATTCATTAGTCCTTCTTGCATTAAGGACTGCTCGCTTAAATTTGAAGTAGTTCTTACCGCTAGTGGCAGGCTTGCACTTACTATGGCTACTACAAGCACTGACAAGATAAGCTCTATCAATGAAAAGCCACCCCTTTTTACCACTCTATTCTCCTGTTTGTCTTGTCGCTTATATCTAGGTTACTATCGCTATTTGATTTTACTCCTATAAAACCTCCAACTGCACCGCTTGTCTTATCTTCTATGTTATTGCTTTTTAGGACTTTACCAGCCCATTCGCCATTTGGTACTAGAAAATTTAGATTGAAATTATTTGTTTCAGGTTTCTCATCAAATTCACTATAAAGAAGCCAACTAGGTGCTCTCATTTTAGCCACATCGGTAACTGCCGAAGGGTTTCTTATAAAAATTATTTGCTCGCCATTGCTTATGCTGCTTACATCATTTCTTAAAATAGTGCCGCTGTAAGTATTTGTAAAGCTAAAGTCATGATAGTTAAGTACTCCTGCGCTATGTTTTGGATTGGTAGCCCAAAATGGTGCAGCTGGAAAGTCTTGCCATAGTTTGCCATTATCTTTCATATAGATATTTTTATTGCATCCATCGCAGTAGGCACCATAATAAATTTTGGCATAAAAGCCACTATAAAGCCCTTCATAAAATGGTGCATAAACCCTACCAAAGTAAAATTTTGCCGATGTTTCTGTTGCTGGTTTTTCATATTTTTTTACTGTATCAGTGCTGTCTGACATGCCACTAAAGCTAAAATCATTACTTGAAATAGTAAAAGGATTTTTGGCATGATTTACTTTTCTTTCAAAATTAAAATATATTTCACCTTTGCCTACGCCATTTACAAAAGTATTTTTCTCTACATAAAATGTTGATTTTGTAGCACTTGGATCTATTGCTTTTCTAGTATTTGAGCCAGGAATTTCAAAAAATAAAATTTCTTCATTTGCTTTTGCTAATGTGCCGGCATTACCATCATTATCTGTAAAATTTAAAGGAACTCTATCTAGCTTTATGTCAAAGTTCATATTCTTTGCATAGCAATCTTCATTATAAAGTTTTGCAGGGTCATCGTTAAACAGCCTAGCAGTTACTTCAAAGTCAAGCTTTGCTTTTTGTATGCCTTCATTATCAAGGTATGTTATATCGCTATCTTTTGTTATCTTTAGCTTGCTTATTTGTATATCTTTTGGTCTAAATAAATAATCTCTATTACCTTCTAGCTTTATATTGCATCCGATTCTTCCTTCTTGAGCAGTATCTTGTGATGGATCGTTGCTAATTGAGTTTTTTACACAATCATCAGCTCTTGATGGCGTATGTTGATCAGTTATTGTATAGTCTTTATCTAATACATAAAAATATGTATCGCCTATATCTGAGTAAGAGAAGCCAACAGGTCCACTTGATGTGTGACGGAAAATTTTACCCAATGCTTTATTTGGATCGTTAAAATCTACGCTTAGTTTGTTCTCGCTCTCTATAATGCTAGGATCGCAAGTCGCACTATATGCTGGTACAAGTTTTATCTCTCCATTTGAGCCACTTATGTTATTTATATAACCATTTGCTAAGCCACTATCAAGAGGTTTCATAGCCGCAAGAGCAATGTTGTTATAAGCTTTGCCGCCTATTAAAACATTGTTATTATTGACCGTATTCTTGTCAGTATCCCATAGCCTAAAGTGACTTGGTCTTATAGCAAAATCATCTAATTTTTCGCATTCAATCTTTGTAGTATTTGTTACTGGATCAAGATGAGAAATTCTAAATTTTACGCTTTTATAGGCTCTATCAATACTAATGCCTGATAACAAAATATCAGTTACGCCATTAAATGTTATATCTTGTTCATATAAATTTGTTGGAGCGCTGCAAGACTCGACCAACTCTACTTTTACATCTACTGGGGCATCTGGTACTTTTTTATTGCCATCTGTATCATAGTTTGTGATATAGACATTAAATGGCGTAGAAACGATTTTAGTTAGAAGTCTATTTTTAAATTTAGTTTTAAAAGCCGCTGAGCCATCGTCTTGTCTATTGCTTGCGACGAAATTATTTGGACTGGTACTAACGCCTAAAGTAATGTTGTAATTTTGATTGCTACATCTTCTTATATATGTATCATAGGGCTGTAAATTTATATCAGCATTTGCGACCGTGGCTTTGTAGCTATTTGGCTCAAATTTAGACTTAAGGGTCGTTTCATATATGGCATAAGCGTAGTTGCCTTGATGAATTAGCATTTCTCCACCCTTATTTGTAGCTGCACCTTGTCCCAAATAAAAAGTTAAGTCATTTCCGCTTAATTGCTGCAAGCCTGTGTTGTCGTTATAGTGTACCTGTCCTGACATAGTAAGCAGATCACTAGGCCCTTGTGATGCTTTATCTGCGTAAATGTAAGTTGAGTTTGGATTATAAATTTGGCTTGGATCTATTGTAGCTTTTAGTGCAAAGTCTTGGGCAGCTTCATTTGTATTATTTGTAACTTCAACGAAAGTTTTTAAAATAGTATTTGCTGGCACTACCGTCGGAGTATTTTCTTGCACCTTTGTAAAAGTACTATCGCTAGGTTTTTTTGCATAAATATATTCCATATAGCAAACATCTGGTTTATATATACGGGTAGAAAAGCCTACCATGGCCAAATTTATACGGTCAGCGCTTACAACATTAGCACTGCCTGAATTTTTAATCGTTGTAACTGTAAATTTTATATCTGCTTCTTTTTGAGAATGTGACATTTTGTCTGATATATCAAATATATCTAAGTCTGCTTGAGAGTGAAATTTTTTGCCTGGATTTATAGGTTGTCCAAATTTTGTCATGGTTGAGTTAAATTGATCACCTTTTGCATTGTATTTGCTGGTTATACTCAGATAGCTACCTTCGTTTTCTATTTCAATATTCTCACCTTTTGTTTCTGGCTTTCCGCCAAAAGAAAACATTGTAAGCGTAGCATTTATATCGCCTGCTTTTGGTGTATAGATATTTTCAAATTTTACATCTACGGTTGAGCTCTTTACAGTACCAAATGGATCGCTTGACTTCATCCAGTCTGCTGCAAGCCTTTCTAGTCCATCAAATATACTAACAAGCTTTGGCTCTATATTGTTTGCTGCAGCGGTTTTATCATCAAAGTCATAAATGATGACTAAACTCCAAGCCGCAAATTGTGGTGCGATGGATTGTATCCAGTAACCATTTTGCCCTTGAACTGGTGAGAATAGTAGCGTGCCGTATGTTTTTTTTAGTTTTCTATTAGTAGAGTTGTTTACCTTATATATGCCATCATTTGGGTCTATAAATTCATCACTAAAGGGAATCGTAGTTGATCTGATATTGCCAGCATAAAATGTCCTATCTGACTCACTAGTACCAAGAGAGTCTCTAACTATATCTGTTACATCAGCGCTTGCTACATATTGGTAGTTTATTCCAGCCTTTACATAGTAGCTATTAGACTCGTTTTGATTATATGATTCAAGAGTCATTGATTTTGGTTTATATTCACTAAATGAGCCAAACCAAAAGACATCTTTTGGATCAGCATCTATTGTGATTACATTTTTTCCAGGAGCTTTAAAATCAATCCTGCTATATCCTTTTATGTAATTTAGAGCATTTGTATATAAATTTGTTTTAATGGCCCAGTTTTGATAAAGAGAGCCACCCCAGTAAAGTCTGGCATAGACCACATTTTTACCTTTTAAATTATTTTGTATAAAGGTATTTTTCTCACTAAAATCAAATGTGGAAGAGGATGAATTTTTACAATAAGGATGCTTGCTAGGATTATAAATATATGTTGTTTGACAAAGTGTGTAATTGCTAGGCGAAAAATTACCAGTATCTAAAAATATTCTATCGGCTGTAGATGATGTTCTTGTTACGTTAGATGGATCTGGAACAAAATTATATCCAGCGTATTGTGGAATCATAATAGTAGCACCAATGGTAGCTATATCTCCATTTACTCTGGTATTTAGATTTCCATTTATTGATCTTTGTCTTAAGCCTTTAGAGTGATCATCCCACATACCTATTAATGATCGTTGATTCCATGGAGAAAATTGCTCAACGTAAATATGATAGTGATCTTGTGCTAAGCCTGAAGAAAAGCTATTGGTATCTATCGTCCAGGTTCTATCAGATTTTCTTATGCAATGTGGGATATTTTTAGAAGAGTTGTCTTGGTACTCTTCAGCGTCTATAAAGCAAGAATAGTTTGCTCCACTACAACCAATAGATGCTGCTTCTGCTGTTGTACAAGCTCTGGGTGCACAAAAACCAAATGTGACAATAAAACAGAGTAAGTATGCTATCTTCACAACAAATCCTCTAAATAACAATAAAAAATCTCTCCTTAGATTTTTAAAAGCTTTTAGCTACTATTTTTGTATAAAATTTTCTATCATTTCAGCTTGCCCATACTGAGGATATTTGGCAATGTCTAAAACTACTTGAGATAAGGTCATATTGTCCATATTGCAAACAATAGGAGCTATAAAATTTACAGTTGATTTTTCAAGCGGGAGTGCAACAACGATAATGTTATAAATTCTGAGTTGAGAGCTTTCTTTAATCTCCATAAGATCTTCATAATAGTTTGGAATATCGAATTCGTAGCTTCTTAATGCAAAAGGATTTATCATTGTAAAAGATGTCTCATCATCTTTGCTTGCTAGCTTAACAAAAAATTTATCAAGTTCAATTAACTCCATCGTCTTAATATGCTCAAAGCCTAAAATAGGGCTTTTAACACTAAAAATCATACTAACTCCTATTTTGTAAAGTTGCCGTATTTTATCATAGTTTTAAAAAATTTATACAAAAATAATAGCAAAAAATGTAGAATACGAGGATTTAAACTTTTTAAGGAAAAGCATGAAAAGATTTTCTAAATTTCTAGCAGTTGTAGCTCTTTTGGGGCTTTTTAGTGGTTGTGCTGAAAAATATACCGAGCTTTACAATCTAACTCCTGATGAGTGGTATGCTCAGGTTATCGCTGATATAAAAGATGGTGATCTTGAAGCGGCCGATAAACACTATGTTTCAATGGCAAGCGAACACGTAGCAAGCCCGCTTTTGGAGCAAATTTTACTCATCCTTGCCCAAGCTCACGCAAATGATGAAGAGTATCTGATGGCAAATCACTATCTTGACGAGTATATCAAAAGATATGGCGACAACGGCCCAAAAACAGAGTTTGCTCAGTATCTAAAGATAAAAGCAAATTTTGACTCATTTACTCAGCCAAACCGCAACCAAAAGCTTATGGAAGATAGCGTAACAGAGATCGAGAAATTTCTTTATATGTATCCAAATACTGAATATAAGCCACTTATTGAGACTATGCTTATTAAATTCAAACTCGCGCTTTACTTCCTAGATATGCAAATAGCAGATCTTTACAATAGGACTGGTCGTGACGTTTCGGCTAAAATTTACGAGCAAAAGCTAGAAGATTCGCCGTTTAGAAATTCTGACCTTATCAAGCCTGATGTAGCATGGTATAGAAAACTGTTTGAATAGGAGAAATTTTGCAAATAAACGAAAATAAAGGCTTCCCAACCGAAATTCCCATTATTGTTGAGGACGAGCTATTTTTATATCCATTTATGATAACTCCGCTTTTTTTAAGTGATGATGAAAATTTAAAGGCACTCGAACTTGCCATACAAGAAGAGACTCCGATCCTTGTGGTGCCTACAAAGCCTCAGCAAGACGGCGCTAGAGATTTTGATGGCATCTATGATGCTGGCGTTATCGGCACGATAATGCGCCGTGTGCCGCTACCTGATGGACGTGTAAAAGTTCTATTTCAAGGCATAGACAAAGGTAAAATTTTAAAACAATCAGGCATAAATCCACTCCGTGGTATCGTTGATATGCTCCATGTCAAGCGCCCATCACAGGTCAAAACTGACGCACTAATCGTAGTTTTAAGAGAAAAGGTAAGAGAGCTTTCACAGTTTAGCCATTTTTTTCCACCTGATCTTTTAAAGACGATCGAAGAGAGCGCTGAAGCGATCAGGGTTTGTGACCTAGTTTCAAGTGCACTTCGCTTAAAAAAACAGATCGCTTATAGTTTTTTTGTCGAGGAAAATTTAGAGCAACGCCTACTAAAGCTCATCGACTATGTTATCGAAGAGATCGAAGCAAACAAGCTTCAAAAAGAGATAAAAAATAAGGTCCATTCAAAGATCGACAAGACAAATAAAGAGTACTTTTTAAAGGAGCAGCTAAAGCAAATTCAAGCAGAGTTAGGAGCGGATACTAGCCGTGAAGAGGAGCTTGAAGAGTACCGCAAAAAGCTTGACGCGAAGAAGAAATTTATGGCTGAGGACGCCTACAAAGAGATCAAAAAACAAATAGATAAGCTTAGTCGTATGCACCCAGACTCAGCTGACGCAAATACCTTACAAAGCTACCTTGATTGGGTGTTAGAAATTCCATTTGAAAATATAGCTAAGAAAAAGTCCTCCATCACCGAAGTGAGCAAGCATCTAAATGCCGATCATTACAGTCTTGAAAAGCCAAAAGAGCGCATCGAGGAGTATTTTGCCTTGCGTGAACTTTTGGAGCTTAGAGGCGTTGGTGAAAAAGTAAATAATGGCGCTATTTTATGCTTTGCAGGCCCTCCAGGCGTAGGCAAAACAAGCCTTGCAAACTCGATCGCAAAGGCGTTAAAGCGTGAACTAGTTAGGATCGCTCTTGGTGGACTTGAGGATGTAAACGAGCTAAGAGGCCACCGTCGCACCTACATAGGCGCTATGCCAGGGCGCATCGTGCAAGGGCTCATAGAAGCTAAGCAGATGAATCCAGTGGTTGTTTTAGACGAGATCGACAAGGTTGGTAGAAGCTACAGAGGCGATCCAACCGCGGTTTTACTTGAAATTTTAGATCCTGAGCAAAATAATAAATTTAGAGATTACTACTTAAATTTCAACATCGATCTTAGCAAGATCATCTTTATCGCTACAGCAAATGATGTAAGCATGATCCCAGCCGCACTTCGAGATAGGATGGAGTTTATCGAGCTTAGCTCATACACTCCACAAGAGAAATTTGAGATCGCTAAGAAATATCTCTTGCCTCAGGAGCTTAAAAAACACGGACTAAAACCAAGTGATGTGAGTATCAGCAAAGAGGCACTTGAGCTAATTATCAGCGACTATACAAGAGAGAGCGGTGTGAGAAATTTACGTCGCAGGATCGCTGATATATTAAGAAAAGTCGCCAAAAATATCCTCACTAAAAAAAATGAGGGCAAGATCAGCGTCACGGCTAAAAATTTGAAAGAATTTTTAGAGAAAAAGGTCTATGAGATCGAGCCAGCGGATAAAAAAGATCAGATTGGTCTAGTAAATGGCCTCGCGTGGACTAGTGTCGGTGGTGACGTGCTAAGGATCGAGGCTATCAGGATCCAGGGTAAAGGCAGCATGCAAATCACCGGTCAGCTAGGCGATGTGATGAAAGAGAGCGCTCAGATCGCATTTAGCGTTGTTAAAGTGCTAATAGACAACAAAAAAATAAAAGTACCGATGGCTATCGTGCCAAAACTAGATGATGATAAGCGTAAGCTTGAAGCTAGCGATGTTTATAGGCGCTACGATCTTCACTTGCACGTACCAGAGGGCGCTGTACCAAAAGACGGACCAAGTGCTGGCATCACGATGGCAACCGCGATCGCATCTATACTAACCGACACAAAGGTAAGACACGACATAGCAATGACTGGTGAGATTACGCTAACTGGTAGGGTGTTGCCGATCGGTGGTCTAAAAGAGAAGCTCATTGCCGCACACAAAGCTGGCATCAAAACAGCTCTGATACCTCGCAAAAACTACGACCGCGACCTTATCGATATACCAGCCGAGGTAAAAGGCGACATGAAGATCATTGCCGTAGATACGATAGAAGATGTCTTAAAAAACGCTCTTGTAAATAAAAAATAATCCAAATCCTAGCTCCATTTAGCTTCACTTGGGGCTAGGAAATTTTCATAAATATACTACGAAGTAAAAATTTTAGGCTATCTTGTTTACTCTTGAATAAAAAATAAATTTTAAAACTTTGTAAGATACTTTCATAAAATTTAGGTCTTACAAAGCTCGCTTCTAAATTTAGAGCCGTGATATGCTCTTAAAATTTGCTGTAAAATTTTTAGCTATTTATGCTTTGCTTCATGCTCTAAAAGCCAGATTTTAGTTGGCAAGCCATCTCCACCTGAGTAGCCGCCAAGCCCACTGCTAGCTAGCACTCTATGACAAGGAACGATGATAGGCACTGGATTTTTAGCATTGGCTGATCCTACTGCTCGGTAGGCATTTTTGTGGCCTACGGCAAGTGCAAGGGCTGCGTATGTGGTCGTTTCCCCGTATGGTACTTTTTGTAAAGCCTCGTAAATTTTTGCTCTAAAATTAGTTGTTTTTATATCAAGCCTTACGCTAAATTTTTTAAGCTTGCCATTAAAATAAGCCTCTAGCTCATTTAAGCAAAGCTTTAAATTTTTATCTTTTACTGAAATTTTTTCAAATTTATCTACAAAATTTATCTCACAAATTCCATTTTCGCTAGCGATGATCTCCAAAATTCCGATAGGCGATTTTAGGTAAGCTTTTGACACATTTGCTCCTTGAAATTTGAAAATTTGGACAAATTTTACTTTAGTTTGTTTTGCTTTTTGATAAAATGCAAGCAAAACTAGCGATTTTAGACTAAAAATAACGAGCAAAAACCACAAAGGAATTTCATGAGCTTTTTTACCGACTACGAAAAACATGTGAGCGAGCGAGAAAAAGAGGGCGTGCCACCGCTTGCGCTAAATGCCAAGCAAACAAGCGAAATTTGCGAGCTAATAAAACTTGCCAGCAAGCCTAGTGGCGATGAAAAGGCACAAAGCGAGCTAAAATTTCTTATAAATTTGCTTGAAACTCGTATCAATCCCGGCGTTGATGATGCAGCGAAGATAAAGGCAGAATTTCTTAGTGAAGTGATTGATGGGCTTGCTGTTAACGGCCTTGACGCTATGCGTGCTATTAAAATTTTAGGTAAGATGCTTGGCGGATATAACGTGGAAGTTTTGGTGCGAGCTCTAAAAAATAGCGATGAAAATATCGCTCGCGCTGCGGCAAATGAGCTAAAAAATATCATCCTGGTGCATGAATATTTTGACGAGATTGCAAAGCTAGCAAGTAGCAATAAATTTGCAAAAGATGTACTTGCTTCTTGGGCAAATGCGGAGTGGTTTACGCATAAAAAGCCAATCGAAACCTGTATAAACGCAGTCGTTTTTAAAGTACCTGGTGAGACAAATACTGACGACCTAAGTCCAGCGAGCGAGGCCTATACAAGGGCTGACATACCACTTCACGCAAAAGCAATGCTTGTTAAAAAGATGCCTGATGGTCTAGAAATTTTAAAAGAACTTAAAGCTCGTGGTAAAAAAGTGGCGTATGTTGGCGACGTGGTTGGCACCGGCAGCAGCAGAAAGAGCGGTATAAACTCGATCCAGTGGCATTTGGGCGATGAGATAGAGGGTGTGCCAAACAAAAAAACGGGCGGCATCGTGATCGGCACAACCATAGCTCCGATATTTTTTAACACCGCGGAAGATAGCGGTGCGTTGCCGATAGTTGCAAATGTAAATGAGCTTGAGATGGGCGATGAGATAGAAATTTGGCCATTTAAAGGAGAAATTTATAAGCTTGTTGGCGGTGAGAAAAAGCTCGTGGCAAATTTCAAGCTAAGCCCAAACACACTAAGCGATGAGATAAGAGCAGGTGGAAGGATACCGCTTATGATAGGACGCCAAGTGACCAAAAAGGCCAGAGAGGCTCTAGGGCTTGGCGAGGAGCAAATTTTTGTAAAGCCAGATCAGCCAAAAGAGCAGAGCGGTGGCTATACACTGGCTCAAAAGATGGTCGGCAAGGCTTGCGGCGTAGCTGGCGTTAGAGCTGGGGCATACGTGGAGCCAGAAATTTTAACTGTTGGCTCGCAAGATACGACAGGTCCGATGACTAGAGATGAAGTAAAAGAGCTTGCAAGCCTTAGTTTTGGCGCGGATTTTGTTCTGCAAAGCTTTTGCCATACGGCTGCTTACCCAAAGCCAAGTGATCTTGTGATGCATGAGAGCTTGCCAAAATTTATAAATTTACGTGGCGGTGTGAGTCTAAAGCCAGGCGATGGCGTCATCCACTCGTGGCTAAACCGCATGGTACTGCCTGACAGCGTTGGCACTGGCGGCGATAGTCACACGAGATTTCCTATCGGTATTAGTTTTCCAGCTGGAAGTGGTCTAGTGGCGTTTGCAGCGGTACTTGGAATGATGCCACTAAATATGCCAGAGTCGGTTTTGATCAAATTTAAAGGCGAGCTAAAAGAGGGCGTGACGCTTAGGGATCTTGTCAATGCTATACCTTATTTTGCCATTAAAAAAGGGCTTTTAAGCGTTGAGAAGAAAAACAAAAAGAACATTTTTGCGGGTAAAATTTTAGAGATAGAAGGGCTTGAGAGTCTAAAAGTAGAGCAGGCGTTTGAGCTAAGTGACGCTTCGGCTGAACGCTCGGCTGCGGCTTGTGTGGTAAATTTGAGCGTTGATAGTGTCGTGGAGTACGTTCGCTCAAACGTTGCGCTAATAGACGCAATGGTAAAAGCTGGTTACGAGAGCCGTGAGACTCTGCTTAGACGAAAAGAAAAAATGCAAAAATGGCTTGAAAGTCCAACTCTTTTAAGAGCCGATAAAGATGCAAAATACACTGAAATTTTGGAGATCGATTTATCGCAGATAGATGAGCCTATTTTGGCGTGTCCAAATGACCCAGACGATGTGGCAACGCTAAGTGAAATTTTAGCTGATAACAAAAGAGTGCATAAAATTGATGAAGTTTTTGTGGGAAGCTGTATGACAAATATCGGCCATTATAGAGCACTTGCTAGAATTTTGGAGCATGAGAGCAAGCTTACAACTAGGCTTTGGATAGCACCGCCGACAAAGATGGATAAAAGCACACTTGAAGATGAAGGTGTTTATGAAATTTTTAAAAGATTAAACGCGAGGACAGAGGTGCCAGGCTGTTCACTTTGTATGGGTAATCAAGCAAGAGTAAACGATAATGCAGTGGTATTTTCTACTTCAACTAGAAATTTTGATAACAGAATGGGTATGGGCGCGAAGGTCTATCTAGGAAGTGCCGAGCTAGCCGCTGTTTGTGCGCTACTTGGGCGTTTGCCAAGTGTAGATGAATATAAAAAGATAGTAAAAGATAGCCTTAGCTTAAATAAAGATGAAATTTATAAATATCTAAATTTTAATGAAATAAGCGAGTTTAGCATATAAATTTGTTACAATATCGCGAAATTTTAAGGAGCTTTGATGAAAAAAGTAGTTTTTTTTCTCTTTTTTAGCGTTTGTTCTTTTATAAATTTACACGCTTTAGAGTGCAGTGATCTTGCTAAAAAAGAGAGCTTTAAAACTACTCCAAACGATCTTGCTTACACGAATGAGGGGCTATTTTACTGTGATGGTTCGCTTTTAAATTTAAAAGAGGTAAAAGAGCTTTTTGATGCGAGTGTGGCTGTGAGAAGTGAGTCTCAAAGCTGCGTTGGTGATAGAGTTTATAAAGAAAATTTAAACAAGCTTAGATGGCTTTTACTAAAAGCGTCATTCGCACCCGAGTTTTACGCAAAAGAGCTTGCAGAGCCAAAGGTTGCTGAGGGAGAAAAAGACGCCAGAATGGAGTATCTTAGGTACTGGGCAAATGAAAGCTTATTTAATTTTTTAAAATATAAAAAATTTATCGAAGCTTACAAAAATGCTCAAACTCCGCTTGTAAAATTTTATGAAAGCCTTGGACTTGATACGCCAAGTGCCGCTTACTACGCAACTAGCGTGGTAAATGAGTTTTTGACTTTTGGTGTTGGTAAAAATGTAAATAAAGCTAAAATTTTAACACCTGAGCAAAGTATGATGGCTCAAAGGATAAATTCCGATGAGCTAGCAAATTTACTTTACTCAAAAAATTTCAGTACCGCTGAGCTTACAAATTTGCTTAATATCGCACTTTTAAACGAAAAAAGTAGCGATATGATAAAAGAGATTATAAGGCGTGGGGCCGATGTGAATTTGGGCGATGAGACGCCGCTATTTTTTGCTTTAAAAAATATAGAAAACGTAAAAATTTTACTTGCAAATAAGGCCGATGTAAATCACAAAAATTTCTTTGGGAAAAGTGTACTTTTTTATGCTGTGCAGTTTAGCGATAAGCCACTTTGTGAGCTTTTGCTAAAAAATGGTGCCAATGCCAACGAGAGCTATATAGATGAAAATGCCAAGATGAATATGATAAATTTGGGTGTGACGCAAGTTGAAGATACATGCGGTCTAGAGCATACGAACAGAAGCGTTTTTATGCATGCAGCAGCTCACGCAACGCCAGAAATTTTAAAGCTTTTGATAGATAGTGGTGCTGATATAAACGCGACTGATGACGCTGGATTTAATGCGCTTGACTATGCCATGAAAGAACAAAACGAAAAGACGATCAAATTTTTAGAAAATTTGGGTTTAAAGCCAAATTTCAATTAGGAAAAATCATGAAAAAGACAGCTTTTGTAACTGGTGCAACATCTGGATTTGGCGAGGCGATCGCCAGAAGACTCTCAAAAGAGGGCTACAAGATAGTCGCTCTTGCAAGGCGCGAAGATAGGTTAAAGAAGCTTGCAAGCGAGCTTGGCGATACGCATATTATTGTAGCTGACATACGCGATAAAGAAGCTGTTTTTGACGCAGTTGATAGCTTGCCTGAAAATTTTAAAGACATCGAAGTGCTTGTAAATAACGCTGGTATGGCTCTTGGACTTGAAAAGACGATAGATGCGAAGGTGGAGGACTTTGAGGCGATGATAGACACCAACGTCAAGGGTCTTATCTACTCAACAAAGGCGGTTTTGCCGCTACTTTACAAGCAAGAAAAGGGCTATATCTTTAATATTGGCTCGACAGCTGGCTCATGGCCATATCCTGGAAGTAACGTTTATGGTGCTACAAAGGCCTTTGTGAAGCAGTTTAGCTTAAATTTAAGAAACGACCTAGTCGGTACAAATATTAGAGTCACAAACATCGAGCCAGGGCTTTGCAAGACTGAATTTAGCGAGGTTAGGTTTAGGGGAGATAAGGCAAAGGCGGATAGCCTTTATGAAAATACAAATTTCATCACATCTGAGGATATCGCGACTATTTTGGTAAATTGTCTAAATATGCCCGGAAGTGTCAATATAAATAGAGTCGAAGTCATGGCAAATACGCAGACTTGGGCTGGGCTTGCGATAGAAAAATTTTAAGGAGTTCTTGTGAGACAAATTTTATTATTACTTTTTTTTAGCGTTGCGCTTTTTGGTGTCGATCCAGAAGTGGCAAAGAGAAACGCTGAAATTTATGGCGTATTTACGCTTATACCACCTGTTGTGGCAATAGCACTTGCTTTTATCACAAAAGACGTCATCTTGTCGCTATTTATAGGTGTTTTTAGCGGAACATTTCTCATAAATATCATCAATGAAAACATCTTTATGGGTATCGTAAAAGGCTTTACAGGTATCGTCTCAAGGGTCGTTGAATCAATGGCTGATAAGACTGATTCAGGTATTTTGCTTCAAGTGCTTTGTATCGGTGGTGTGGTCGCACTCATCACAAAGATGGGCGGTACAAAGGCGGTTGCTCTTTGGCTTAGCAAAAAAGCAAAGACTGGTATCTCTGCTCAAATTTCAACTTGGCTCATGGGAATTTTTGTATTTTTCGATGACTACGCAAATGCCTTAATAGTAGGTCCTATCATGAGACCAATAAGCGATAAATTTAAAATAAGCCGCGAAAAACTAGCTTTTATCATCGATGCTACTGCGGCACCGATCGCTGGTATTGCTATCATCTCGACATGGGTTGGCCTTGAGGTTTCACTCATCGAAAAGGGCTATGAACTAGTTGGAGAGACTGGTATTAACGCTTATTCTGTATTTATCGAGACAATTCCATATAGATTTTACAACCTTTTTATACTGTTTTTCATAGTTTGTACTGCCTTGATGCAACGTGAATACGGCCCAATGCTATTAGCTGAAAGACGTGCCAGAAAGGGCGAACTTCACTCAGGTAAAACTCAAATTCAAGACCTAGAAGATAAAACACTTGAGCCAAAAGAGGGCGTAAAACTAAGTGCCTCAAATGCTGTTGTGCCACTTCTTGTGTTGGTTATTGGCGCATTTACTAGTTTTTATTTTAGTGGTCTTGCTGCACTTGAGGGTGATGCTCTTAAAAATGCACTTGCTAATCCGCTTTCATTTTCTACATTTAAAGATACTTTTGGTGAGGCAGACTCAGCTACATCGTTATTTCAAGCAGCGTTACTTGCTAGTATCGTAGCTATCACAATGGGTGTTTGGCGTAAAATTTTTGACGTAAAAGAGGCTATCAGCACATGGGTAAAAGGCTGGAAAACTATGATAATTACAGTTGTGATCTTACTTCTTGCATGGAGCCTTAGTGCTGTTATCAAAGAGCTTGGCACATCAAGATATTTGGTTGATCTATTAAGCTCTTCAACACCTAAATTTATCCTGCCAGTGGCTGTTTTTATCCTTGGTTCATTTATTAGCTTCTCGACTGGAACGAGCTACGGAACAATGGGAATTTTGATGCCTCTGGCTATCCCGTTAGCTTATGCGGTCGGCAAAAACTACGGACTAGAGGGCGATGCGATGCATGCATATATGATCGTAAATATCTCAGGCGTGCTTACAGGTGCGATCTTTGGCGATCACTGCTCACCGATCTCGGATACTACGATACTTTCATCAATGGGCGCAGGATGTAACCATATCGATCACGTCTCAACTCAAATGGTCTATGCGCTTAGCGTTTGTGCAGTTTGTGTGCTAGTTGGTTACTTACCAGTTGCTCTTGGTCTTAGTGTTTGGATCGCGCTTCCTTGCGGATTTTTAGCGATTTGGGCGCTAGTTAGATTTGTTGGAAAGAAAGTAGAAGCATAAATTTGGATTGCAATTATTTAAAAGAGTGCGGCTCTTGCACTCTTTTTACTCCTTATGATGAGCAAATTCTATTTAAAACTGACCTTGTAAAACAAAATTTTTCAGAGTTTTATGATGGTGAGTTTGATGTTTTTAGCTCAACACCAAAACATTACCGCACAAGAGCTGAGTTTGGCATCTGGCACGAGGGCAGCGAGCTTTACTACACTATGCATGCAAAAGAAAAGGGAAAGAGAATTTTTATAGATGAGTGCCCAAAGGTCTGCGAGGAAATTTCAGATCTCATGCCAAGGCTACTTGAAAATTTACAAAATGATGAAAATTTACACACAAAGCTTTTTGGCGTAGAATTTATCTCTTGTAAAAGTGGTATTTTGGTCACGCTTCTTTATCATAAAAGGCTTGATGGTGATTTTGAATCGGCGATGAAAATTCTAGCTAGCAAGCTTGAGGTCACCATACTTGCTAGATCTCGCGGGCAAAAGCTGCTAAGTGGTGAGCTAAATTTGATAGACGAGCTAAATATTGGAGGTCAAATTTATAAATTTAGCCTATCTGAAAATGCCTTTATTCAGCCAAATAGAGCCGTAAATGAAAAGATGATAGCTTGGGCAAAAGAGTGCGTGCAAGGCGGTGCTGACCTTCTTGAGCTCTACTGCGGACATGGAAATTTTACTATCCCGCTTTCGTTTAAATTTAAAAACGTTCTTGCCACTGAAATTTCAAAAAGCTCGATCGCAAATGCCATTAAAAACTGCGAGCTAAATGGGGTAGAAAATATCAAATTTTTACGTATGGACGCCGACGAGCTAATGAGTGCATTTGCTGGCGTTAGGGAATTTAATAGACTAAAGGATATAAATTTAAGCGACTTTAACTTCTCTCACGTCCTTGTCGATCCGCCTCGTGCAGGACTAAGCGAAAGTGTCGTAAATTTCATCAAAAATTTTAAAAATATCATCTATATATCGTGCAATCCAGAGACTCTAAAAGAAAATTTAAAAGAGCTTTGTAAAAGCCATGAAGTGATAAAATTTGCCATTTTTGATCAGTTTGCAAATACTCATCACATCGAGTGTGGCGTGCTACTAAGGGCAAAAGAATAATTTAAAAAAGGAAAAATAAAAAATGGTTTCACTAAATAAAATCATCCAAGCAAAGATTACGATCGGTCATTTTGTAAATAAAACTCCATTTGCTTTGAGTGCGAAACTTAGTAAAAATTTGGGAGCAAGCATCTATCTAAAAGAGGAAAATTTACAACGAACCGGAGCTTATAAAATAAGAGGCGCTTACAATAAAATAGCTAGCCTAAGTGATGAGGAGAGAAAGCGTGGAGTCGTGGCTGCAAGTGCTGGCAATCATGCTCAAGGTGTAGCGATAAGTGCGAAAGAATTTGGCGTGCATGCTTGTATCATCATGCCAGAATCAACCCCGCTTCTAAAGGTTGCTGGTACTAAAGACCTTGGTGCAGAGGTTATTTTAAAAGGTGATAATTTTGACGAGGCGTACGCTTTTGCGGTTAATTACGCCAAAGATAAGGGTATGACCTTTGTTCATCCATTTAACGACGAGTACGTCATGGCAGGGCAGGGCACTGTGGGACTTGAGATGCTTGATGAGATAAGCGATCTTGATATAGTCATCGTCCCAGTTGGCGGCGGCGGATTAGCTAGCGGTGTGGCAAGCTGTATAAAACAAGTTAATCCAAAGACAAAAGTAATCTGTGTCGGTGCAAAAGGCGCTCCAGCGATGTTTAATAGCTACGGCGCTAAAAAAAGCATAAACTCAAAATCAGTTCGCACTATAGCTGACGGTATCGCTGTGCGTGATGCGAGTGAGATCACGCTAGCAAATATTATTGAGTGTGTTGATGAGTTTGTGCAAGTTGATGACGAGGAGATTGCAACTGCGATTTTGTTTTTGCTAGAGACGCAAAAGATTGTTGTAGAAGGAGCTGGCGCAGCTGGTGTGGCAGCACTTATGCATGATAAGATCAAATTTAAAAAAGGTGCGAAGATAGGCGTGGTGCTAAGTGGCGGAAATATCGATGTTCAGGTACTTTCTATCATCATCGAAAAGGGTCTTATCAAGTCTCACCGCAAGATGACACTACAAATAACACTTGTGGATAAGCCAGGAGCGCTCATGAGCCTAACTGATAGCCTAAAATCAGCAAATGCGAACATCGTAAAGATTGATTACGATCGCTTCTCAACAAGGCTTGATTACGGTGATGCTAATATCACGATCACACTTGAGACAAAGGGTCTTGAACATCAAGAAAAGATCAAAGAAGTGCTTGCTAAAAACGGTTTTTCTTTCACTCAACTATTTTAATTTAATGGCTCGCTACTATTTAAAGTAGCGAGCATGATTTACCTATTAAAACAAAATTTCAAATTTCGCATTTACGCTGTTTGACTTCACGTCTTTAGTAAAAGCACCTGTGTAAGATAAACCTAAATTTATATTTTTATAAACATTAGCTTTTACACCAAGGCTAGCTGTGCCAAGATCGCGCACCTCTTTTCCTTCAAGTTCCAAGTATCCAGCATTTGCGATATTTACGCCGATATTTGGTCTCGTATCGCCAACTAGTCTATTGTAGGCTATATCAGCTTCAAATTTCATCTTTGTATTACCAAGACTAAATGGCACACTAGGGTTTAGGCCTATGCTCAATACACCTAAATTTCTAGTTTTTTCATCAACATCCATTCTGAAAATTCCTACATTTTGGCTAGTGCTATCAGTTTTCATATGTAGATAGCTTGCACCTACATAAGGATTTAGTGAGAAATTCGCACTATTAAATGCTGTTAGTGCCAAATTTGCGTAAGCAGTAAGTGCTTTTTCCTTGCTTTTTACATGCTCATCTGAGTAGAAACTAACGATCGTAGCACCATTTTGCGTTTTTCGTTTAGAATTTGTATATATGAGACCAAGGTCTAGTTTTGTGCTAGCGATCTGGCTTTTTCCGTAGATGCCTATACTTGTGCCTTTTGTTTTATAAGCATCATCGCCATCTTCTTTTACTTTTTCACTGCTAGCACCAAGCACGCCACCAAGTGTGAAAACATCATTTATGCTACCGTCAAATCCAAAAAGCTGAGTGAGTGAGTTTGCTTTTACATCATCAAATTTTATAGCATTAGCCATGGTATTTGACCAAAAATTCATACCACTCGCATCGATTGCTTTTGCACTGAATGGATCAAATTCATGGTTGATGATTGCATTTTTGAGTAAGATGTTTTCTAGTAAAAATGCATTATGTTGAGCTAAATTTGCATTATTTGCAAATGTTTTTAGCGTATCACTTGCTTCTTTTGGTGTAGCGTAGATGAAGTGTCTATATAGATCACTCGTGATGACTGCTGGTCTACTTCTAAACGGCGAAGCAAGGAGTGCTGGTCTGCTAGCTGTACTCTCTATGAGCTGTGCTACTCTTTTTTGGTTATCGCTAGCTGCAATACTTGTTATCGTGTTTTTTGATTTTTTAAGTGTTAATTCTAGCTTGTTGTCACTATAATTTCTACTAAGATCAAAAAATGCATATTTTCTTAAGATGGTGTCATTATAGCCACTAAAATTTCCAGTTACGGTGTAAGTTTTTGCTTTTGAGCTATCATCATATAGTCTTTTCATGACATCTACATCTGGCTCGCTTATACCTATGATAGAGTTCTTCTCAAAATTTAGATTTAAATTTGCTGCATTATTTGAGATGATATAACTACCGCCTGTTTTTATAGTAGCTTTTACTGCGTCATTTGTGCTTTTTCTAGTTACATCTTTAAAAGATAGCTTTTGAGAAAGTCTACTTTTATCAATCTCTCTAACACTCATCTCTTTAACAATCTCAAGCGCACCCCCATTTTCGACTACTACTTCGCTTGATTTTAGTGATTGATTTAGTGCTGTGATCTTGCCACTTTTTATTATGGTTTTGCCAGTGTATGAGTTGGTGCCTGCTAGTTTTAGAGTGCCTAGACCTCTCTTAATAAGAGTTCCTTCATAGCCTTCTCTAGCTCTTTGTTCTCTTGCCTTTTCTCTAGCGTTGCCTATATCAAGTTCAGCTCTTTGCTCGGCTGTTAAATTTGACATTTTCTCAAGCTTAGCCTTGCGATTAGCCCAAATTTGTCCTTCTGCTTCATCTTCAGTCTTTCTGTATTTTATAGCTACATCGCTGATATTATTTGAGTAAAGATCGTCTGTATCTAGACTTACATCAAATACGCCTAGTAGCTGTCCTGGTCCAAACATAGCCTTTGACATATCAAGTGCTCCCCAGCCCCAGCGCTCATCAGGTACGCCAAGTGGCGCAGTAAAGCCAGAAATTCTTCTTGTATCGGCTGGCTTTTTAAACTCATCTCTAACTTGTCTTGCGGTAGTTAGCAAAACATCTCTTGCTTGAGAGTTGCTCATATATGGATATCTTTGCATGACAAGACCAAGTGCGCCAGTGACGTGTGGAGCCGCCATTGATGTACCATCCCAGCTATCATAACCAGCCTCTCCATTTTTAGGATCAACTGTGCTTGATTTTATACTTTTACCAGGTGCTGCGATACTCCACCATTTTGAGTGTCCTGCGGTGTTAAAATGTTGTGCATCGCCATCTGTCATTCCAGTAACGTTTATCCAGTATTTTTCAGCATCTGGACGAAAATATGGAAGCATTGCTCTTGTGTATGACTCTTTCATGCCATTTCTATTTCCGGCAGTAAAGACTTGAATGATGCCGTATTTTTTGGCGACTTCATAAGCGGCATCCATGAAATTTTTGCCTTTTGTAACAAATGGATAGTAGCTTTTATAGGCTGCGTCAAGGTCTTTTATATCTAAGCTATTGCCACCATCAAATCCAGTTGCTCCCTCATAAGCTTTATAAAATTTTCGGTTTGAACCCCAGCTATTATTTATAGCTCTTGCGCCACCTTTGGCTAGTCCCTCATAAGATGCTAAAAAGAAGTTGTAGTCTTGGTTTGGTCCATATGTCATACCGTCGGTTCCGCCAGTATTTCCTACTATAAGTTTTGAGCCAAATGCTACACCATGCATCCCTTTTCCATCTCTTGAACCAGCAATTGTACCAGCTACGTGTGTGCCGTGTGAGTCGTTTACGCCAGCGATCCAGTTGCCATCAGCTTCAAATTTTTCACCTTTTTTAAAGTCGCCAAAGTCAGCTCTATTTTTATCAGTGCTTCCTTTTTTTAAAAAAGGAGAGTTGCCGTGCTCAGTATCTGGATATTTTTGTCCGTCTTTGTAGTAGCTGCCAGAAATTTTTAGCGCGCTTATCCTACTATCGCTAAGTTCAGGATGGCTAAGTAATGCGCCAGAGTCCATAACGCCAAGCGTCACACCTTTGCCCGTTACTCCAAGAGCATACGCGATAGCTGCATTGATACGCTTTAGTCCCCAGTATGCTTCATATTCAGCGCTCTGCCAGCTGCTTATGTCGCCAAATTTACCACTTTCTTGATCGTTAGCATTTAGTGAATTTGCAAACAAAAGAGTACAACAAGCTGCGCTTATCAAAATACATTTTTTATTTAAAATGGATCTTTTCACATCTTATCCTTTTGCATAAAATTTAAATGGATTGTAATATCCTTAAAATAAATTATTAATTAAAATATTAAAATTTATGATAAAAATTTACTTTAATAATCCCATTTTTACGCTATTTTTACTATAAGATATGGAAAAATGATCAAGATAATATCACTTAAATATTATTAATTACTATTTTACTTTAAAACAATTATTTAAATATAATTTTTAATAAAAATAGAATTTCACCTTTGCTTTACAAATTTAAGCTAAAATAGCAAGCTTTAAAGGAGAAAAAATGAGCGAATATGCAAATTTGATATTAGCTATCTTACTAGCTGTTTTGGCATTTGCATTTTATAGGTCAAATAAGGCGTTAAAAAAAGCAAAAGATGATAGCGAAAATCTCTCAGTCAGCACCGAAATTTCACAGCTTAAAAGCATCAGCGAGCTATCTGTTTTTCAAGTTTATAGCAAAGAGATCGTCACAAAGACAGATCATGCGTTTGGAAATTTTGGCAAAGAGTATCTAAGATGGCTTATAAGCGAGAAGAAGCTTTCGATGATATTTGAGTTTGAGATAAATTTCATCTACGATCTAACTAGCCCAAAGCTCGAGATCATGCAGATAGCAAACTCTAGCTATAAGATAAAAATGCCTCCTTGCAAGTATAAATTTTCGATCGCAGATATGAAATTTTATGATGAGAAAAATGGCAAATTTATACCATTTTTGCTGCCTGACTCGCTAAATGGCTTTTTTGGTAGCACATTTACAGAAGAGGACAAAAACAGACTTATAGAAGAGGCCAGAAGTGAAGTAAAAAAGATGAGCGTTCGTCTTATCTCACAGCTTCAAGGCAAGATCCATAAATCGGCTCGCGATACGCTTGAAGCGATAGCTAAAAGCTTTGGGGCAAACAAAGTTGAGTTTATTTTTGACGATAATGATGAGCAGATAAGCTCGCAACTAAATTTAGAAAATATCGCATAAAACTTCAAAAAGGAGAAAAAATGAGCGTAAATTCACAAGAGGTCACGCAGACACCAGGCAACAACACAGTCTTTCAAACATGGGTTTTAACAGCTGATAAAAAGGCTTGTAAAGAGGGTTTTGCCGAGCTTTGCGCCTTGGTTGTAAATTTAAATAAAACTGCCAAGATTAGATTTGGCGCAAATGAAAATGTAAACTGCGTCCTTGGCGTGGGTCATGATGCTTGGAAAAAGCTTGAAATTTCAAAAGATCTGCCAAAAGAGCTTGTAAATTTTAAAGCGATCAAGGGCGACAAGCACGAGGCTGTTAGCACAAAGGGCGATATCCACATCCATATCCGTGCTTTAAATGCACCTGATTGCTTCGATATGGCTCAAGCAATAAAAGCTGTGCTTTTTAAATTTGCAGAGCTTACAGATGAGACGCAAGGCTTTAAGTATCATGACGGCAGGGCGATAATTGGCTTTGTTGATGGTACTGAAAATCCTGAGGGCGAGGAGAGAGATTTCTTTGCTAAAGTTGGCGATGAGGACGCTAAATTTAAAGGCGGCAGCTACGTTTTTGTACAAAAATACTTTCACAATATGAAAGATTGGAACGCTACAAGCGTAAGTGAGCAAGAAAAGGTAATAGGCCGCTCAAAAGAGCTTGACATCGAGATGAGCGAGGATGTAAAACCTACAAATTCACACTCAGCTGCTGCAAACGTAGGAGACGATAAAAAGGTCGTACGTGGTAATATGCCATTTACTGAAGGTAGTAAAACAGGCACCTACTTCATCGCTTATGCGAGCACGTTTTCAACGGTTGAGCTTATGCTTAAAAAGATGTTTATCGGAGAGCCAAAGGGCAACTCAGATAGGCTACTTGACTTTAGTACACCAGTAACTGGTGCCCTATATTTTGTGCCAACAGTTGATATGCTTGGCGATTACGAGGGATAAATTTAAATGGGTGAGGCAACTTGCCCTTTTAAATTTTAAATAAAAATGCCAGAGTGGTTTATCTACGCAGCTCTTTCAGCTGTTTTTGCTGCACTTACCGCGATATTTGCAAAGCTTGGTGTAAAGGATATTGACAGCGATTTTGCGACATTTATAAGAACGATCGTTGTTATTTTTATGCTTGTTTTACTTTTAAGCGTGGCTAAAAAATGGCAGCCACTAAGCTCTCTAAGTCCCAAAAACTGGCTCTTTCTCATACTAAGTGGTATGGCAACTGGGCTATCTTGGCTCATGTATTTTAAAGCGATGCAAGTTGGCAAGGTCTACCAAGTGGCGCTGGTTGATAAATTTAGCGTTGTGCTTGCTATTATTTTGGCTGTCATTTTTCTTGGCGAGAGGTTAAATTTAAAAGAAATTTTAGCCGTCTGCCTTATCGTGTCTGGCGTATTTTTACTCATTTTTAAATAAAATTTTCTGCATTATTCTTAAAATATATTTTTAATTTTAATTTGTAATTAATCAAAAAGCTCCTAAAATTTGAACGATTTCATTTCGAAGGGAGAAATATGAAAAAAATCATTTTTTCAGCCATCGTGGCTTGTGCGGCATTTGGTGCTAGTATAAACTACACAGATGTTGTAAAAGATGTTTACGGTGATGCTAGCTCAACAAAAAGTATAGGCAGACTGCTACCAACCAACGCAGTTGAAATTTTACAAACAAGCGGTGACAGAGCGCAAATTAAAGTAAAAGGCTATCAAAATCCAGCCGTTAGCAACGTAGTTTATTTTGCTGATGGCGCGAGGATTATCTCGGTGGCATTTGCAAAAACTGCACCTTTTGATATTAAAGTGATCAAAGAGGGCAAAAACGGCAAATGGAACGAGGTAGAAACAACAGTTTTTGTTCAAAAAGATGGCTTTAGCACTGACGTGAACGCAATGTTTGCAAAAGCTGACAAGATGTATAAAGAGAGCTGTGGTGTTTGCCATGCGTTGCCTCAAACCACACATTTCAACGCAAACCAATGGCCGTCACTTCTAAAATCAATGATCGGCAGAACCGCAATAGAGAAAAAAGACGAGTGGTTGGTTGTTGAATACCTTCAAAAACACTCATCTGACGTAAACCTAGGTAAATAAGCAAAACTTTTGTAGCGGCGAGTAAAAACAAATATTAAAGTTTAGCTTATTCAAAAGAAAACTTAAAAATGAAAGGGAGATAAGATGAACGAGACCAGACGAGAATTTCTAAAAAAAGGTGCTACAGCAATTGCAGCGACACCTTTGCTTTCAAGCGTAACAGCATCAAATTTATTTGCTGATGGCGTAAAAAAGAGTGTTTTAAGAGATAGCGAGGTCATCACAGCTGCCCACTGGGGTATGTTAAAAGTGACAACCAAAAACGGCGTAGCAGTAAAGTCAGAGCCTATCCAAAAAACAAGTGAAATTTACAACCCGCTTCAGCACTACACACCAGATATGATCTACAAATGTCGTATCAAGCGTCCAGCAGTTAGAAAGAGCTACCTTGAAAATCCAGATAGTCCAAAGCCAGAGCTTCGCGGTAAGGATGAGTGGGTTGAGGTGCCTTACGAAGAGGCGATCAAGCTAGTTGCAAGAGAGCTGAAAAAAACAAGAGCACAAAAAGGCTTACAAAGTGTATTTGCGGGCAGCTATGGCTGGAAATCAAGCGGTAACGTACATAACTCAAGAATTTTACTTCATAGATTTATGAACCTTAGTGGTGGCTTTGTTGGCTCACTAGGAGATTACTCAACAGGTGCTAGCCAAATTATCATGCCTCACGTCGTGGGTAGTATCGAGGTCTATGAGCAGCAAACCAGCTGGCCAGTCGTACTTGAGAACTCAAAAGTCGTAGTCATCTGGGGTGCAAACCCACTTGCGACACTTCGCATAGCTTGGACTAGCACCGACGAGCAGGGCTTTAAATACTTTGAAGAGCTCAAAAATAAAAAAGATATCAAAGTGATCATCATCGATCCTATCAAGAGTGACACAGCGCAATACTTTGATAATGCTCAGTGGATCGCTCCGGTGCCAAACACCGACACAGCTATGATGCTTGGTATGATGCACTACCTATATGAGAGCGGCAAGTATGATAAAAATTTCATTGAAACCTACACAACTGGCTTTGATAAATTCCTCCCATATCTACTTGGCAAAACAGACAACACACCTAAAAATTTAGAGTGGGCGAGCAAAATTTGTGGCATCGATAAAGATACTTTAAAAGAGCTAGCTGATACATTTATCGCAAACCGCACTATGATAATGAGCGGCTGGGGCATGCAGCGCGCTCACCACGGCGAGCAACCACACTGGGCGATGGTGACTTTGGCGGCGATGCTAGGACAGATCGGCCTTCCTGGTGGGGGATTTGGCCTTAGCTATCACTACTCAAACGGCGGCGCTCCGACTTGCAAGGGTGCAGTCATCGGCGGCATAAATAGCGCAAGTGTGGGTAAATTTAACGAAAAAGGTGAGTTTATCGGCACAGACACAGGCGAGTTTGATAAACGAGGTCGCTTCGTCGCAAAGGCAGCTGCAGCAGCAGGCACAGGCCAAAGTTGGCTACAAAAAGCAACCAACTATGCCTTCCCGGTAGCAAGGATTGCTGATGCGCTGCTACATCCTGGTAAAGTGATCGACCACGACGGCAAAAAGATCACCTATCCAGATATTGATTTTATCTACTGGGTCGGCGGCAACCCACTTGTGCACCATCAAGATACAAATACAAATTTAAAAGCGTGGAGAAAGCCAAGAACAGTTGTCGTACATGAATCATACTGGACACCGACAGCAAAAATGGCTGATATTGTCTTTCCAGTCACTACAGAGTACGAGAGAAACGATATCACCATGACTGGTGACTACTCAAATATGAACATAGTGCCGATGAAACAAGTCGTTGAGAAATACCACGAGGCAAGAGACGACTACCAAATTTTCACTGATCTTTGCAAGGCTTATGCTAAAAATTTGGTCATTGCCTACACAGATAACGGCAAGGATGAGTTTGACTGGATCAAAGAGTACTATGACGCAGCCTACGCTCAGGTCAAGGCTGTGCCAGAGCTCACAACTGATATGAAGCCATTTGAAGAGTTTTGGAACGAGAACAAGCCAGTTACATTTGCCTCATCTCAAGATAGCGATAGCTGGGTAAGATTTGGCGAATTTAGAGAAGATCCTGTACTAAATGCTCTTGGAACCCCAAGCGGTCTTATAGAAATTTACTCAGAGACTATTGAAAAAATGGGCTACGACGACTGCAAGGCGCACCCAATGTGGTTTGAGCCAATCGAGTGGCTAGGCATGAAAGATAAACCGGCTAAATTCCACATGATAAGTGCTCACCCAACTGACCGCTTGCACTCACAGCTAAGCCAAACTTCACTTCGTGACAACTACGCTATCGCAAATCGCGAGCCTATCTGGATCAACGAAAAAGACGCAAAAGAGCTTGGTGTACAAAGTGGCGACTTGGTACGTGTATTTAATGCACGTGGCGAGGTTTTAGCAGGTGCTCATGTGACTAAAAACATCAAAGAGGGCGTTGTAAAACTAGCTGAGGGCGCTTGGTATGACGGCTTTGATAGTGGTATCTGCAAAAATGGCTCTGCAAATGTGCTAACCATAGATATCCCAACAAGCAAGCTAGCAAACGGTAACATCAGCCACACAGCTCTTGTAAATATCGAGAAATATAAAGGTGGCGAGGCGTTAAAGCTTACAGCTTTTGTTGAGCCAAAAATTTCTAAATAATATTAAAAGCAGGGGAGTCTTCTCCTGCTTTTGAACTTAAAATTTAAAACAAATCTTCTATTCACAAAAAGCTTAAATTTATATTTAAGGCCTATAGCTCTATAAATTTTTATTTTACAATGGATGTTGAGGTGATAGGTATATTTTTGTTGATTGTTAAATAAAATTTCTACATTTGAATGACCAGTTATATTAAATTTATAAAGTCTTTTGAAAAGCCAAGTCACCGGACTTTTAAAGATAAAATAATCACTAAAAAAACTCACTTTTTTACCTTAATGAATACAATTTTTGATTAATTGTTTAAAAGGCGTTAAATGTAGTATAAAATTAATTTTAGTTTTAATTCTTTTTCGATAAATTAAAGTGATTTTAACTTTTTAAAGGAGGAAAGATGAAGTCCATAACTTCAAAGATAGCGATGATTATCATCTCATTGCTAGTTATTTCGTTTGCTGCTATTTCAGCAGTTAGCTACTATACAGCGGAAAGTAAGGTAGTAGAGTTGGTCAGCCAGACCCAGGAACAGATTCTAAGTGACATCAAAGCTACTACGGATTCTTTTTTTGAAGAATATTTAGGTGTAGCCAAAAAGTTAGCTTCAGACATAGAAAATACACCAAATAATGATGACTTGTATATGGAAAAAACAAAAATGCAAAAAGATAACGCTAGCTCGCTAGTTTCTTATGTATTTTATGGACGTGAAAGCGATGGACATTTTTTCCAGTCTGACGGCACTAGAATGACTCCAGCTGATAACTACGATCCTAGAACCAGAGGTTGGTACAAAGCAGCCAAGAGCGCAAATGGTGCTATCTATACCGAGCCTTATTTAGCAGCTACATATAATGCTTTGGTAGTTAGTTTTGCCGCTCCTGTAAATAAAAATGGAAATTTTGCTGGTGTTTTGGGACTTGATTTAAAGATAGATACTTTAAGTAAAAAAATTCTTGAAATGGGTAAAACAAAATACGGCTACGTCTTTTTAATGAACAAAGACGGCGTAATGCTAATGCACAATGACCCAAACAATGTTGGCAAAACCGTTCCTGCTAGCAAATATATTGCTGAGGCTTTTGCGGCTAAAAAATTTGATGAAAATGGACTTATTCCCTATACAAACTATAAAGGCGAGAACGTAACCGCCAAAGTCCTTCCTATAAACGACCAAGGCTGGTTAGCCGTAGCCGCTATCGGAGCAGATACTTTTTCGTCTAATACCTTGCCTTTATTAAAAGCTCAAATAATCCTAGCCGTAGCTTTTATAGTTATACTTTCGGCTATCGTATTTACTCTTCTTAAAAAATCCCTTAGCCCTATTAGGACCATTCAAACCAAGCTTGAAGACGCGTTTAAATTTATCACTTACGAAACCACTAACGCTCCGGAAAAGCTAGTAGTAACTACGCAAGACGAATTCGGCAGAATGAGCGAATCTATTAACGAGAATATAGAAAAAGTCCTTAACGGCGTTAAAAAAGACAGCGCCCTAATAGACGAGATGAACGGTATAGCAAATCTTATGATAAAAGGCCATATGGGAGCTAAGATTAACTCCGTCCCTAATAATCCGGCTTTAGTTCAGTTAAAAGACCTGCTAAATAAATTCTTTACTTCTATTTCTGAAAATTTAAAAGGAATAGCGGTAGTTTTAGCTTCTTACAATAAAAACGACTACACTCCTAGACTAGAGCTAAAACCCGAGCTTGAAAGCGATCTAAGAGATATGATAGTAGGCCTTCAAAGCGCGGGCGATGCCGTAAGCAATATGCTAAGGGAAAATTTAAAAGAAGCTCAGGTCCTAGAAGAAAAAGCTAAAATCCTAGCAGAATCTATGAGAACCCTAACCGACGGAGCTCATAAACAAGCCGACTCTATCCAAGAAAGTGCGGCTGCTATAGAAGAGATGAGCAGTTCTATGAACGCCATTAGCCAAAAAGCTAGCGACGTAACAAGACAAAGCGAAGAGATTAAAAACATCATCGTTATTATTAGAGATATAGCCGACCAAACCAATCTACTTGCTCTAAACGCGGCTATAGAAGCAGCACGTGCAGGCGAGCATGGACGTGGCTTTGCAGTCGTTGCAGATGAGGTTAGAAAACTAGCTGAGCGAACTCAAAAGTCACTTGGTGAGATCGAAGCTAATGCAAATGTTCTAGCTCAAAGTATCAATGAGATGAGTGAGAGCATCAGAGAGCAAAGCGAAGGCATAAATATGATAAATCAAAGTGTAAGCCAGATTGACAGTATTACAAAACAAAATATTGATATTGTTGGTACAACAAACGAA
Source organism: Campylobacter concisus (assembly GCF_003048575.1). Taxonomy (NCBI): domain Bacteria; kingdom Pseudomonadati; phylum Campylobacterota; class Epsilonproteobacteria; order Campylobacterales; family Campylobacteraceae; genus Campylobacter; species Campylobacter concisus. The sequence goes on from NZ_PIRZ01000001.1 coordinate 393,526, forward strand.
ATTACTGATCAAATAGACGACATGGCTAAGACAATAGTAGCTGATGTTAAAAAGAATAAATTTTAACCTTGCGGCTTGATATTTAAAATTTCATTAATATTTCATCCTCAAAATTTGAGGATGAAAATAACTCCTTTTTATCTCTAATCTTAAAATTATTTTTTGTTTTATAAATATAATAAAGTTTTTAAAAATAATCTAATATTTATAGCTTTATAGTGATATTACTAGTTAAATTTTTATAGATTATGTTTGCTGTAATGTAATGAAAATTATTAGAATTTATCCTTGTAATTATTGATATTTCAGTAAGGATATAAAATTTTTAATAATACTTTATGTTACTTTTTTACTCAAATATTTAAAAACAATTTTACTTTGTTTTCTTTAGCTTTTTGATAACTACTCTAAAATTTTTAAATTTTATTAAATAGTATTTTCTTTTAAAATCGTACTTTGTGAGAAAATTAATATTTTTATGTAGAAAAATATTTACATTTTTAGCTTAAGTTTTTTGAAATTTTTGTAAATGTAAGTCAGTTGTAAATAAGTTTTACAAGGTTAATATCAATTAAATTTGTTTTAAATCTTTAAAGGAGAAAGAATGAATCGACGAGAATTCATAAAAAGTGCCGCAGCTAGTGCTGCTTGCGCAAGTGCTGGTATAGCTGTGCCAAGCTCGCTAAGTGCAGCAAGCGAAGCAGAAAAAGGCTGGCGTTGGGACAAAGCTGCCTGTAGATTTTGCGGAACTGGATGTGGCATTATGGTTGCAACCAAAGAGGGCAAGATAGTAGCTGTAAAAGGTGACCCAGAAGCGCCAGTAAACCGTGGTCTAAACTGTATCAAAGGCTACTTTAACGCTAAGATCATGTACGGCGAAGACAGGATCACTCATCCGCTTTTACGTGTAAACGAAAAAGGAGAATTTGACAAAAAAGGTAAATTTAAGCAAGTAAGCTGGAAACAAGCATTTGATGTCATGGAAGCTCAGTTTAGAAAGGCATATGATGAACTAGGACCTCACGGTATCGGAGTTTTAGGTTCTGGTCAATATACTATTCCAGAAGGTTACGCTGCCATTAAGCTTATAAAAGGTGGTTTTAGAAGCAACAGTATTGATCCAAACGCAAGACACTGTATGGCAAGTGCGGTCGTTGGCTTCATGCAAACATTTGGTATAGACGAGCCATCAGGCTGTTTTGATGATATCGAGCTAACTGATACTATTGTAGCTTGGGGCGCAAATATGGCTGAGATGCACCCGATCCTTTGGGCGCGTGTAAGCGATAGAAAGCTTAGTGATCCTGATAAAGTAAAGGTAGTAAATTTAAGCACCTACTCAACTAGAACATCAAATTTAGCCGATATTGAGATCATTTTTGCTCCGTCATCTGACCTTGCTATCTGGAACTACATCGCTCGCGAGATAGTTTATAACCACCCAGAGATGATCGATGAAGAATTTGTTAAAAAGCACTGTGTCTTCACAGCTGGCCCAGTTGATATCGGATATGGTCTGCGCCCAGACATTAATCATAAAAAATATGCTCCAAGCGAGCTAGATACTGCTGCGACTGAGAAGTCAAAGGTGCTAAGCGAGGCTGAGGGCGTTACGCTTTCTTATCTTGGGCTAAAAGCTGGTGATACACTTGAAAATAAAAATGCTGCAAAGGCTGGCGATCACTGGCAAATAACATTTGAAGAGTTTAAAAAAGCTCTTGATCCTTACACACTTGACTTTACTGCAAAGGTAGCCAAGGGTGATCCAAACGAAGATATAGAAGAATTTAAGAAAAAACTAAAAGCACTTGCTGATCTTTATATAGAGAAAAACCGCAAAGTTGTTAGTTTCTGGACGATGGGCTTTAACCAACACCAACGTGGTACATGGGTAAATGAGCAAGCTTATATGGTTCACTTCTTACTCGGCAAACAAGCACTTCCAGGCTCAGGAGCGTTTTCTCTAACTGGTCAACCAAGTGCGTGCGGTACAGCAAGAGAGGTTGGAACATTTGTTCACCGCTTGCCAGCTGACATGGTTATTGATAATCCAAAACATAGAGAGATAACTGAAAAAATTTGGAAACTTCCTGCCGGAACACTAAGTGGTGTACTCGCTTCTCACTACGTAAAAATGATGCGTGATCTTGAAGATGGTAAGGTTAAATTTATCTGGGTTCAAGTAAACAACCCATGGCAAAATACTGCAAACGCAAACCACTGGATAAAAGCAGCTCGTGAGATGGATAACTTCATCGTTGTAAGTGATCCTTATCCAGGAATTTCTGCAAAAGTTGCTGACCTTATCCTTCCAACTGCGATGATATATGAAAAATGGGGTGCTTACGGTAACGCTGAGAGAAGAACACAGCACTGGAGACAGCAAGTACTTCCTGTTGGTGAAGCGATGCCTGATATTTGGCAAATGATGGAGTTTAGTAAGCGCTTTAAGCTAAAAGACGTTTGGGGTGAGAAAAAAGTAAATGACAAAGTTACACTTCCAAATGTGCTCGATGCTGCAAAAGCTATGGGATATAGCGAGGAAGATACGCTATTTGATGTACTTTTTGCTAACGAAGAGGCTAAGAAATTTAGTGCAAACGATCCTATTATGGAAAACTACGACAATACAGAAGTATTTGGCGATAGCAGAAAAGTGATCGGTTCAGATGGCAAAGAATTTAAAGGATATGGATTTTTCGTTCACAAATATCTTTGGGAAGAGTATAGAAAATTTGGCGTTGGCCACGGCCACGACCTAGCTGACTTTGACACATACCATAAGGTAAGAGGTTTAAGATGGCCAGTAGTTGATGGTAAAGAGACTCAGTGGAGATTTAACACCAAATTTGACCCATATGCTAAAAAAGCTGCTCCAAATGAGAAATTTGCATTCTATGGCAACAAAAATGCAGCACTTCCAACAGGTGATCTAAAAGGCGTTACAAATAAAGATAAAACATCTCTTGCAAATAAAGCAAAAATTTTCTTCCGCCCTTATATGGATCCATGCGAGATGCCAAGCAAAGAGTATCCATTCTGGCTATGTACTGGTCGTGTTCTAGAACACTGGCACTCAGGCACTATGACTATGCGTGTTCCTGAGCTTTACAGGGCTGTTCCAGAGGCACTTTGCTATATGCACGAAGATGATGCTAAAAAGCTTGGCGTAATGCAAAACGAGATCGTTTGGGTTGAATCACGTCGTGGCAAGGTAAAAGCAAGAGTCGATCTAAAAGGTAGAAATAAGCCGCCAGTAGGTCTTGTTTATGTGCCTTGGTTTGATGAAAACGTATTTATCAATAAAGTAACACTAGACGCTACTTGCCCACTCTCAAAAGAGACTGATTATAAAAAGTGTGCGGTTAAAATTTATAAAGCATAGGTGAGCGATATGGGATTTTCAAGTAGGCGAGAGGCTTTAAAATTTGGAGCAAAAGTAGCGCTTTTGGCTCTTGGCGGAGGCTTTGTTTGGTCGCTTAGTGCCAAAGCTTCGCCACTTATGCTTCTTAGGCCTCCTGGTGCAAAAGAAGAGAAGCAATTTTTACAAAGCTGCATTAGGTGTGGGCTTTGCGTAGAGGCTTGTCCATTTGATACGCTAAAGCTCTCATCGCTAGAAGATGGCATAAGCATTGGAACGCCTTATTTTGAGCCTAGAAAAATTCCTTGCTATATGTGTGAAAATATCCCTTGTGTGCCAGCCTGTCCGACTGGAGCTTTGGACGTAAATTTAGTAAGCACAAAAGGTAAGCTTGACATAAATAAGGCCAAAATGGGTGTTGCGGTGGTCGATATGAAAAACTGCGTGGCACACTGGGGTATACAGTGCGATGCTTGTTACAGGGCTTGTCCTCTTTTGGACAAAGCCTTGTATCTTGAGTATCGCCGTAACGAAAGGACGCAAAAGCATGCCTTTTTACTTCCAGTGGTCGATAGCGACATCTGCACCGGATGTGGCCTATGCGAGCGAGCCTGTATCACTAAAAAAGCAGCCATTACCGTGCTAAACCGTGACGCTGTGCTTGGCAAAGTAGGCGATAACTACGTCAAAGGCTGGGTCAAAGAAGATGAAAGACGCATAGACGATGCAGACAGCAAAATAAAGCTTGACATTAAAAAAGCGACTGATTATCTAAATGGTGGTGAGCTATGAAATTTTTAATCTTAAGACGAATAACTCAAATTTCTATCCTAGCGCTATTTATCCTAGGAAATTTTTACGGAGTTAAGATACTTAGCGGAAATTTAAGCTCATCTTTGCTTTTTGGAAAGATTCCACTAAGCGATCCATTTGCTTTTGTTCAAATTTTACTTGCAAGCTTTAGTGCCGGCATAAATGCAATTATTGGAGCTGGCATTATCTTTGCACTTTACGCACTGGTTGCTCCAAGAGCGTTTTGTTCGTGGATATGCCCAATAAATTTACTAACCGATATCGCTTTTAAACTAAGAGAAAAATTTGGCTTTAAGGGCGAAAAAGTCTTAAATGTGAGTAAAAATTTACGTTATTACTTACTGGCTCTTGCTCTTATATTAAGCCTTGCTTTATCTTATCCAGTATTTGAGAGCATTAGCTATATTGGCATTATTCAGCGCGGTATTATTTACGGCTCAGCTAGTGCTTTAGGCATAGCGGTTGCGATCATTGCTTTTGATATGTTTGTATTAAAGCGTGGCATTTGCTCGCACGTTTGTCCACTTGGTGCCTTTTACGCCACCATCTCAAAATTTGCCCTAATTAGAGTAAAACATGATGCCCAGGCTTGCACAAAATGTATGAAATGTAAGCTTATTTGCCCAGAGATGCAAGTGCTTGACATGATCGGTAAAGAGAGCCGCTCAGTAAGCTCAAGCGAGTGCATAAGCTGTGGCAGGTGTATTGATGTTTGCGGAGACGGGGCTTTGAAATTTAGTATTAGAAATTTAAGGAGAGAAAAATGAAAATAAAAATAATGATGCTTGGAGGATTGTGCGCTACGTTTTTTGCGGCATGTGCTTTTAATAATCCAAGTATTAGTGACTCGCAAATCGGCTTTAGAAATATCGATTTGTTAGACGATAAAGACGTTGTATTAAAAGATGTGAACTACACAAAAGAGCCAGCTGGTATGTCAAAGAAATTTGATAGGTCTTTTGAAAATGCACCACCATTTATCCCACACGATACTGAGGGTTTAGTACCTATCACAAAAGATATGAATATGTGCGTAACCTGCCATATGCCTGAGTTTGCAAAAGATAGTGGAGCAACACCGATACCATCATCTCACTTTTATGATATCAGAAACAAAAAAGATCTTGCAGGCAAGCTTGATGATGAAAGATATAACTGCACAACATGCCACGTTGAGCAACAAAATGGCGTAACGCAGCTTGTTGGCAATAAATTTAAGCCTGATTTTAGAGATAAAAATGGTACTCATAAATCAAACTTGCTAGATGTTTTAAATGATGGTGTTAAATAATGCAAAGCAGGCGAGAGCTTTTTAGTAAAATTTTGGGGGCAAAATCTGCTCCCAAATTTATAACACCACCATTTTTTAGCGGTGAGTTTGACTGCGATGGATGCGATGCTAACTGTGTAAATGCTTGTGAAAAAGAGCTTCTTAGCTTTGAAAATGAAAGGGTGGTTTTTAAAGTTAAAAAGCTGGGCTGTGACTTTTGTGAAGAGTGCGCAAAGGCTTGTGAGAGTCTTGGTAAAAAGACATTAAGCCCAAGCTCACCAAAAAGTATAAACGCAAAAGTTAGCATCGATGTTTCTAGCTGTTTAGCGTGGAATGATACGATCTGCTACAACTGCCTTGATGCTTGCAAATTTAAAGCAGTCGAATTTCTTGGCGTTTTTCGTCCTATTGTTAATCAAAACTGCGTAAGCTGTGGCGAGTGCTTTGATGTTTGCTTTAAAAATTCACTTCAAATGGAGGCCTTATGAGAGCTTTGTTTTTTATTTTTTGTCTATTAAATTTTATCTTTGCAAGTGAGATCACCACTCCATATAAGCAAATAGAGGCTAGTGCAAATGTGCTAAGCACAACACTAATAAATGGCAAACTCTTTATCGCGACTGATGAAGGGACGGTTGAAATTTATGATCCTAAAGAAGATAAATTTGAAGAGATAATAAAAATAGAAGATATAAAAACATACGTTAGCGATCATGAAAGACCAAAAATTCTAAACGTTGATGAGTTAAATGGCAAGATACTCATCCTAAGTGAGGGTGACTATGCTACAAAGGTGCTTTATATAAGAGAAAATGGGCAGATGAAAAGCATAAAAATACCAAATCAAGCGACAAAAAAGGCATTGTTTTTAGATAATGAGCATGTTGCGCTTGCTTCAATTAGCAATGAAATTTACTTTTTAAATCTACAAAATGGCGAAATTTATGATAGCTTTAAAATTTCAATTGCGATGCTCTCAGATATGGAGATAAACGAAGATAGAAGCACTCTAGCTATCGCTTGCGAGAGTGGGAAGGTCTACTTTTATAACATAAAAGCTAAAAAAATGGATCAAATTTTAGATATTCATACAGACAATATCTACGACATCTCATATAAAAATGGAGTCATGATCAGCGGAGGCACCGATAGGATCGTGGGGATATTTTCAGCTGGAAGCCTAAAAAAGATAAATACTGGCTTTTTGGTCTATGGCGTCGGCCTTAGCGATGATGGTAGAGTGGCGGCTTATATGAGCGATGAGATGAGCGATGTAAATTTAGTTGATAGTAAAAGCTTAGAAAATATCGCAATGCTAAAAACTGGACAAAGTACGATAAATAGCATAGTTTTTATAAGCGATAACGAAGTCGTAACTTCAGCCTATGAGAATAAAATTTTGTTTTGGAGAATTAAATGAATATTTCAAGTTTGATAGTTTATACGGACAATAAAAATGAAAGTGTAAAAAACGAAATAAAAAAGCTAAAAGAATGTGAAATAATAACTGATGCAGACGATAGAATCGTAGTGGTAGTTAGCTCAGATAGTATTGAAGATGAGATAAAAAATTTTAAAAAGATAGAAGCTATCAGTGGAGTAGTGAGCGTTGCGATGGTTTACAGCTATCAAGAAGATGCCGAAGAAAATAGGCAAAAACTAGAAGAAAATGGCAAGATAAGTGAAATTTTAACAAGTGATGAGGTAAAAGCAGAGGATATTACTTATGGCGGCAGCGTGCATCATAGAGTGAAATAGTAAAACCAAATTTCTGGCTTTTGCATCATGATTAAAAATTTATAGTGCAAAAGCCTACCTTTTATATAGACTTTCTTAATAAATTTGTTGCTAATACTACTTATATTTAATCAACTTTGTTTGGCCTATAGATTTAAATATAAAAATTTTTAAAAAAGATAAATTGCCCTTCAGAAAAAAAAAACGATTTACTTCGTAAATCTTTTAAAGGAGCAAAAATGCTAGATAAAATAGGCGAAGGGATAAATAAAGGTCTGCAAAATGCAATTTCAAGTGTTATTGTAAGTAAGCAAGCAGATTGGGAAAAAGGTGGTGTACCAACAATTAGCAGTATAGAAAGCATTATAGATAAATATAGCTACCTAAATGCAAGTATTTCAGGTGGTGCAGGACTTATTCCTGGGCCTTTTGGTATGGCAGCTGCAGTACCTGAGATTGTTTCAATTATTAGAAATCAAATAGCAATGACTGCAGATATTGCGAGGGCTTATGGTTATAAAGAGCCGCCAAAAGAGATTATTATGGAGGCTTTGTTTGCAGCCTCAGGTAACATAGCAACAGGTCTTATAGTAATTCAAGGACAAAAGTTAATTGTAAAGCGTGCTAGTCTTAGTGTTCTACAAAAGTTAATACAAATTTTGGGTGGAAAAATTACTCAGCAAGCATTAAAATCAATGGCAGCAAAGTGGATACCCCTTGCAGGTGCTACAGTAATGGCTACTTGGAGTAAATATAGTACAAATAAAATTGGCAAAAAGGCAAAAGAGCTTTTTAGTAAAGAGATAGCTTTTGATGAAGATTTGGTAGAAACTGAACTTACAGTAGTAGAAAAAGACGAGATTTTATCTCAAATTCCAAATTTTATAAATGATCTTGAAAAGGCAAATGCAGAGCTTGCAAATTTTATAGATGAGAAACAGCAAATTGTAAAGTCTAAGATTGAATTTTTTATAAATTTAATGAAAATTGATGGATATTGCGACGAAAGAGAGAAGAAAATCATTTATGAGTTTATAGATGACGCCAAATTAAATAGTGATGAAAAAGCTAGATTGCTATCTCTTACAAATAGTAACGAAAAGGTAGAAGTAAATCTTGATGTATTTAAGGGCAATACTCTTGAAATTTCAACACTGATGATAGACCTTGTGGCGATCGCTAAAGCTGATGAAAAAATAGAGATGAGCGAAAAAATATATTTAAAAAGTATAGCAAGTGAATTAAATTTTAGTTTAGAAGATCTTGAGATGATGCTTGCATAAAGAATTTCAGTAGGCCAGTTTTGGCTTACTAAAATTATAGCCTAAGGTCTATCTTTAATCAAATTTAATAAATTTTCTCCAATATTTTCGTTTGTTAGATTTGAAATTTCTTTATAGAAATTTCCTTTTTTGTCTATTAAATATATTGAAGAGCTGTGAGCAACAGAGTAGCCCATGGCTGAGTTTTCAAGACGGACTTTTTGAAATTTTACACCATAGGTTTTTGCCACTTCTTTTAAGGCATTTAGTTTTAATCCATCGGCATCTTTGTAGAAATTTTTTGCCATTAGAGTTAAATTTTCAGGAGTATCGCGTTCAGGATCAAGTGTAATAAAAAGCAGCTCAAAGTCATCTCTTTTTAGCTTGTTTAGTTCATCGCCAATCAAAGAGAGCGCAGTAGGGCAGACATCGGGGCAAAAAAGATAACCAAAATATATAACTTTGTACTTTCCGTCATAATTTTTAAGACTTACTTCACCATTTTGTGAAAGTGCCTTAAAATCATACTTGTTTGGCTTTATCAGCACAAGTGCAACACCTATACAAATTAAGATTATTATTAAGCCCCAAAATGCCTTTTTCATCGTTACCCTCTATAATTTTAGATCAAGATCTACAAAAAAACCAGTTTCTTTTTCGTCATCAAGCACTTTAAATCGATATCTCATAAGCTCGACAACACAAGCACTTAGCACTACTTGAGCAGTTAAGTTATCGCCTCTTGGCTCAAGCCTTGCTTTAATCGATCCCATATTCATATTTATGCCGTCTATCTCAAGACTAGGATTTTTTAGCCCTAAATTTTTACCGTTAATTATTTTAAAGCTAAAAGGCCTCATAGCATAAATAGGTCTTGGTGAGATGTCTATTTTTAGCTTTACGCCTTTAAATTCCATCTCACAAGATTTGTTGTTTAGATCACATTTTAAAGGATCTAGTGATGTGTTTACATCGGCAAATTCAGGTGGATCTTCTTTGCTTGTTGTCATAAGCTTATAGCCTATCGAAAAAGCACCTAGAACAATAAAGATAAATGAAAAAATAATTATGATTTTTTTCATTATTTAAAGTTTTTAGTTACTCCAATATTATCAAGCTTTATGCTCTCGCCATTGCTAAATTTTAGCTCTAAATCAACTTTATCACCATCTTTTAATGGTTTATTTAGATCCATAAGCATAATGTGTAAACCGCCAGGCGCTAGTTTTGTTTCGCCATTTTTTGGAATCACTGCATCTTCGATTTGAACCATAGCCATCATACCATCATTCATTTTGTGAGTATGAATTTCTGTGCTTTTGCAAACGCTTGAGTGAGCACCAATAAGCTTTACATCAGAATTTGAAGTATTTTTTATATCCATAAAAATTGCACTGTTGTTTGTGCCAGGTTTTGTATCTCTAGCTCTAACATTCTCTAGGCTGATATCAGCCGCCATAAGAGCAGAAGCTGCAAGCATCGCACCAAAAACGATTTTTTTCATATTTTTCCTTTGTGATAAAATTAATAATGGTTTTCACATTATACATTTAGAACTACTTAATTTACCTTTAAAATCTAAAAATATAAATTTTTTAGGATATAATTACGGACTAAATTTTACTTTTTGGGATATTTCACTTGAAAAAAATTATATTTTTCTTCATCGCGTTATCGCCTTGTCTTTTTGCCCAAAATTACGAAGAAATTTACTTAAAAAATGGCTCAGCTGCTGTTATTGATGCCATTGAAAAAAATATTTTAAGTAAGGATTACTGGCTAAAAAAGCTTGAGGGCAAGGATATAAGATATGGATATTATGACAACGAGATACTTCTAAGTGTAGTTGATAAAACTAAAAAGAAGCTTGAAGTAATCTCTTATAATGGCGGCATTACAAAAAAGCTTTTTAGCTCAAGCGTTATAGTTGGCAAAAATGGCGATAAGCTTCTTGAAGGCGATCTAAAAACACCGGTTGGAGTATATCAGCTTACACGTAGATTTACGCCAAATGATAGATATCTTGGCCCACTTGCATTTTCGCTTTCATACCCAAATTTGCTTGATAAGCTTGCAAAACGAAATGGTGGTGGTATTTGGATACATGGCTATCCGCTTGATGGTCAAAGGACAGATGAGCTAAAAACAAAAGGCTGCGTGGCTATGCAAAATGATACTTTGATGAAATTCGATGATGTAGTGGATCACAAAAAAACACTTGCATTTATCTACGAAGATAAGCGTCCGGAAGCTAGTGCAAAAGATATAGCAGTGATTATTTCTGGGCTTTTGGGCTGGAAAAAGACATGGAGCGAGAGCGACATTGAAAACTATCTTAAATTTTACGATAAAAACTTTGAGCGATACGATGGTATGAGCTTGGAAAAATTTAAAAGTATGAAGCGGGCTATTTTTTCTAAAAAAGAGAAAAAACGCATTAGTTTTTCAAATTTTCTCATCACGCCTTATCCAAATCTTAAAAACGATAGGCTTTTTCGTGTGAGTTTTTATGAGGATTATGTTTCAGATACACATAAATTTGCTGGGCAAAAGACGCTTTATGTGAAGCTTTATAACGATGATATGAAAATTTTTATAGAGGAGTAAAAGTGGAAAAATCTCAAGAAGTAAAAGAAAAAATCGAGAAAATTTTAGAGGCAAGAGCTGCTTTTTTTGCTGAGCTTGACCGCCAAGTTCCAAAGAAAGATGGTACTGATGTTTTTGATTTTAGCAAAGTAAAAGAGGCTGATCTGAAAGAAATTTACGCTAAATTTTATGCATTTGATTACAACGTAAGAAAACTTTTACCGGATGTTTATACTGCTTTTAATGTGAATTTTAATGTCTGAAATACGCCTAAATAAAGCTTCATATATTTATAACCTCACTCAAATTTGTGCTAAAGCTGGTGGCAAAGAGAAAGTAATAGTTGTATTAAAAGACAATGCTTATGGCCATGGCGCAAGGCTTATTGCTAGTGAAGCTAAAAAATTTGGTATAGAAATTTGTGCTGTAAAAAGCGAGTTTGAGGCAAATGAAATTTCTGATATATTTGAAAATATTCTCATTCTCTCACATATCCCAACCGGAAATGAAAGTAGTAAATTTATCTATGCGATAAACGATACAGAGGCACTTTTGAAGATAAAAGATGGCTCAAAAATCAATCTTGCAATTGACACTGGTATGCATAGAAATGGGCTTGATATTAGCGAGCTTGATTATGCGTTTGAAATTTTAACAAGAAGGAATTTAGAGCTTCTTGGAGCTTATACTCATTTTCGTGCGAGTGATGAGCTAAATGCTGATTATTTTGTGCAAAGGGAAAATTTTAGGGCTGCAAAAGAGAAAATTTTAGCTCTTTGCGATGAGTTTGGTATGAAAAAACCGATCTTTCACTCTCACAACTCAGCTGCGCTTGAAAGAGCAAGTGAAATCGATGATGATATGGTGCGCGTGGGCATCGCTCAGTATGGGTACACTCAGTTTGGTGATAGTTTGAACTTAAAGCCAGTACTTTCACTATGGGCAAGAAGAGTTAGCAGGCGCATTTTAAAAAGTGGTCAAGGTGTTGGATATGGTGCTAAATTTAGCGCAAAAGAAGATATAAATGTAGCCACTTATGATCTTGGATATGGCGATGGATTGCTAAGATACAATGGATGTGGCGAGCTAAGACTTGCCAATAACGAGCCAATACTAGGCAAAATTTCTATGGATAGCTTTAGCTGTAAAGATAGCGGCGAATGGGTCTGTGTGCTTGAGAATGCAAATATTTGGGCGAAATTTTTTGATACGATAAGTTATGATATTTTAGTAAAACTCTCGCCAAATATAACTAGAAAATTTATATAAAGGTAATGTGTGAAAAAGATCGTTTTATTAGCTCTTGCTAGCCTTGCTTTTGGTGTGCAAGAGAGTGAGTTTAAAATTTATGAGCAGATACTAAATCAGCTTGACACTAAGCAGATCCCAACCTTTGTCGTCCAAACTGCAAAGCCAAATTTACCAAGCAGGGTCGATGAGATGATCACGCTAAAAGATGTAAGTAGCAGTGGGCTAAACATACATGGTGAGTTTGTTTTAAACGAGACCAAGACAAAGAGGATAAAAGGCTACAATAAAGCTCAAATTTTAGCTTTAAAAGATGAGTTTTATAAAAATGGAAAAGATGCGCTTTGCAATTCAGGTATGGCTAGAGCTGTGCTAAATCGTGGCATCACGCTAAGTGGTAGTTACGGCTTTGAAGGCAGGCATTTTTTTGATATAAATTTGGATAAAAGTAGTTGCGAGTAGTCATTTTTTTACTGTTTTTTTACTCGCTTGCCCTGGCTCTTACGCCAGATATGGCAGCGAAAAATCATGCAACTTACTACAAAAAAAAGCTTCCATTTATCTGCACACCAACACTTATACTAAACGATATCCTAAATGTCGGCGATACGCTCGTTTATAGATATGCCATCAAACACGCAAGAAAACAAGAGATCAAAAGGCTTGAAGAGAAAGAGCTTTTGGAATTTATCGAAGCTATCAAAAAGGAAAATTTACGAACCGCTTGCAAAGATAAAGAAATCTTAAATATGCTGAGTATAGGTGTTACCTTGGACGAGCTTTTTTATTCAGAAAATGGTGAGCTGATCTTTGAGTACACTATAGAAGATCGCGACTGCAAGAAATTGCAGTGAAATTTGGAGTTAAATTTCGGTTTTTTGGTTACAAATTTGATCCTTTACAATTTTAAAATTCTATTTACTCACAAGAATCGACTACTAAAATTTGATTTCGCTTGCTGATTGTCTCAAATTTTAGATCCGAAATTACTCGCTCATAAAATTTAAAATTTCTTGTAAATGTCTAAATTTAAAGCCAAAAAAGATGGTAAAAAGAAGAAATTTAGCCCAAATTTAACTAAGGACTAAATTTTTACATGCCTCTTTTTATCTCTTGTTCAAGTCTTTCAAGCTCAGCAATCCTATCGCTAGTGCTTGGATGCGTTCTAAAAAGTACGCCAAGCTTGTTAGTTAGCGAGCCAAATGGATTTACGATAAACATATGAGCACTTTGCTCGCTTGCGTTTTGCATAATGTAAGAATTTGAATAGCTCTCAAGCTTTCTTAAAGCACTTGCAAGCCACTCTGGGTGTCCTGTTAGATAGGCTGCGCCCTTGTCCGCCTTATACTCGCGCTCCCTTGAGATAGCCATTTGTATGATTGTGGCAGCTATTGGCATGAGTATAGCAAGTGCTAGCATAACGATGGCATTACCGCCACCTCTTCTTGAACCGTTGCTTTGCCCAGCAATACCACCAACCTTAGCAAAATTTGCAAGCATCGCGATAGCGCCTGCAAGAATTGCCGCGATTGAGCCAGTTAGGATGTCGTAGTGTCTTACGTGGCTTAGCTCGTGAGCTAGCACGCCCTCGATCTCGTTTTCATTTAAAATTTTTAAAAGCCCCTCGGTTACCGCGACAGCTGCGTGGCTTGGGTTTCTGCCCGTGGCAAAGGCGTTTGGCACCTCTTCTGGGATGATGTAAATTTTTGGCATAGGCAAATTTGCCTTTTGTGTGAGGCGAGATACGATCTCATAAAGCCCGTGAGCGTTACTCTCATCGACTGGGATAGCGTTATATCTTTTAAGCACCAGAGTATCACTAAAAAAATATGAAAAGATATTTGTACCAGCCGCTATCAAAAAGGCGATCATCATGCCTTGCTCACCTCCAATATATCCGCCAACAGCGATAAAAATTAGCATTAAAGTAACCATTAAAAAAGCAGTTTTAAAAATTTCCATCTTTGTCCTTATTTTTTTATAGCGTTTGACAAGATTGCAGCGTCTATGTTAAATTTTGCAAGCTGTGCAAGCTCGCTTTCATCTTTTATGAAAACAGCTATAAGTGCGTCAAATAGATAACTCTCAGCAATCTTAGCTAGATCTTTTGCAATATCAATATCTGCGATAATAAATTTTGTTCCAGCCGCGTTTGCGATAATGGCTTCATTTATATTCGTCACAAAAACGCTAAAGTTTGCTCCAGCTTCTAGTGCCCTTTTTATGAAATTTCTATCAAATTTAAAGAGATTTTGCCTGCCGTTTGAAATTTCATCTTCACTTTTGCAAAGATATAATGGCTCGAATTTGATCAGTTCATCACCTAAAATTTTCATCTCTCACCCTTTATGCACTCTTTGCAGATGTATTTTCCGTCTCTTAGCACCATTTGATCGATGTCGCTAAAGACACCGCATTTGCTACACTCTTCGAAGTTACTGGTGTTTATCTTGTCTCTTTTTTTTCTATTTTTAAAAAATATGATGTAAATCGCAACCAAAATCGCTACAAAAAGCAAGTATTTCAACGTATCTCCCCTCGGTTTTTGAGATTAAAATATATGTAGTTTCTATTTTTTTCATTGTAAATTTGCGCGTCTATGCCTGAAATTTCATCCATAACGCTTGAGCCCTTGTAGATGAGAAATTTAGTGCTCTCATCATAAAATCCCTCGCAAATTTTTATGAGCTCTTTTGTCTTACTAAGCGCCCTTGAGGTGATGAGATCAGCCGTAAATTTATCTGCAAGCTCGATCTTTTGGCTATGAACTTCTAAATTTTCTATGCCAAGCTCGATCTTAGCGTAGCTTAGAAATGATGACTTTTTGGCTATCGGCTCAAAAAGGTGCCACTTTGTTTGTGGCATCGCAAGCGCTAAAAATATCGCTGGAAAGCCAGCCCCACTGCCTACATCTATCGCCATTTTGGCACTTAGGTCAAAGATCTCAAGCGGTCTAATGCTATCAAACACCTGCTCGCTTATGTTTTTATAATTGCTTAAGCTATGAACCTTGTTAAATTTAGCAAAAATTTGAGCGTAAGCCTTTATTTTTTCATTAAATTCAGCTGGCAGACAAAGCTCATTTTTCATCACAAGATGTGCCCCATTTGCTCTTTTTTGACCTTCAAATAGCTTTCGTTAAATTTATTTGGCTTGATGACGATAGGCACGCGTTTTACGATCTTTACAGAGCTTAGTCCGTGAAGTTTTAAAGGGTTATTTGTGAGTAAATTTACCTCTTTTATGCCGTAGTGATTTAAGATAAAATCAACCACTTCATACGTCCTCTCATCAGCCTTAAAACCTAGCTGGTGATTAGCCTCAATGGTGTCAAAGCCCTTATCTTGCAGGCTATAAGCATTTATTTTATTTAAAAGCCCGATATTTCTGCCCTCTTGACGCAGGTAGATGACCATGCCACCATTTTCTTCGATATATTTCAGGCTCGCTTCAAGCTGGTCGCGGCAGTCGCACTTTAGGCTTCCGATCGCATCGCCAGTTAGGCATTCGGAGTGAATTCTAAGATTTACAACTTCGCTCAAAGGTTCTTTGTAGATCACGAGGTGCTCTTTTGACCCTTCTTTGAAGGCTTGAACCTTATAAGTGCCAAATCTTGATGGTAGGTTTGCCGCGTTTGAAATTTCTATTTTCATTTTAAATTTACTCCAACTGTGCTAAACTAGCTAAAAATCACGCATTTTAACAAAGAAAAGGCAAAAATATGTTTAAACGTTTTAGAAGATTAAGAATAAATCCAGCTTTAAGAGACATGGTAAGAGAGACTAGCCTTAGCGTAAATGACTTCATTTATCCGCTCTTTGTAGTTGAGGGCAAAGGCGTTAAAAACGAGATCGCTTCAATGCCAGGCGTCTATCAAATGAGTATCGATGAAATTTTAAAAGAGTGCGAAGAGATAGTAAATTTAGGTATAAAATCGATCATTTTATTTGGCATACCAAGCCTAAAAGATAGCGTTGGCAGTGATGCACTAAGTAACGACGGCATCATCGCAACCGCACTTAGAGCGATAAAAGATAAATTCCCAAATTTAGTAGTCGTCACTGATCTTTGCTTTTGCGAATATACAGACCACGGCCACTGCGGCATAATCGATCACGTGCATAACACCATCGACAATGACGCAACGCTTGAAATCTCAGCCAAACAAGCCTTGATACACGCTCAAAATGGCGCCGACATGATCGCACCAAGCGGTATGATGGATGGCATCATCGCAACACTAAGAGAGGCGCTTGATAGCAATGGCTATGAAAATTTACCAGTGATGGCTTACTCAACTAAATTTGCCTCAGCCTACTACGGACCATTTCGTGACGTGGCGCAAAGCGCTCCAAGCTTTGGCGATAGAAAGAGCTATCAAATGGACAGCGCAAACCGCTTGGAGGCGATCAACGAGAGCTTGCAAGACGAAGCGCAAGGCGCTGATATCTTGATGGTAAAGCCAGCGCTTGCTTATCTTGACATCGTTAGAGAGCTTAGAAATTTAACCCTTCTGCCTATCTGCGTCTATAACGTAAGCGGCGAGTACGCACTGCTAAAAGCTGGTGCAAAAGCTGGCATCATCGACTATGATCGCGTTATGATGGAGACTTTGATCGGCTTTAAAAGAGCAGGGGCAAATTTGATCATCACCTATCACGCAAAAGAAGCAGCTAAAATTTTAAGGGGCTAAGATGAGGCATTTTTTGACGCTAAATGACTTTATCAAAGATGAAATCGAGCAGATGATAAATTTAGCCCGCAAGATCAAAAAAGAGGCGAAGGCTAGAGAATTTAAGCCATATCTTAAAGACCAAAAGCTTGCGATGATATTTGAAAAAAGCTCAACTAGAACTAGAGTGAGCTTTGATGTGGGCATGCATGAGCTTGGCGGATATGCGCTATTTTTAAGCAAAAATGATATACAAATAGGCCGCGGCGAGCCAATCCGTGACACCGCTAGAGTGATCAGCAGGATGTGCGACATGGCTATGCTAAGGGTTGATAAGCACGAAACGTTAGAGGAGTTTGCTAAATTTTCAAGCGTGCCAGTGATAAACGGACTAAGTGATAAATTTCACCCAGTGCAGCTAATGGCAGATTATCTTACTATGCTAGAATTTAGTGCAGGCGATAAAGTCGCATACGTAGGGGATGGTAACAACATGACTCACTCTTGGCTCATGCTAGCTAGCAAACTAGGACTTAAACTAAGAGTCGCCACACCAAAAGGCTACGAGGTGGACGCTGAAATTTTAAAGATAGCTAATGAAAACGCAAAAATTTCAGGTGCGAAAATTTTTATCACAAACGATATAAAAGAAGCAGTAGATGGTGCCGATGTGGTAACTACGGACACTTGGGTATCGATGGGGCAAGAGGCCGAGAAAGAAAAGAGGCTAAAAGACTTTGCTGGGTACTGCGTGGATGAAAATTTGATGAGCCTAGCTAAAAAAGATGCGATATTTTTGCACTGCTTGCCAGCTTATAGAGGCTATGAGGTGAGTGAGACAGTTTTTGAGAAGCACGCGGATGAAATTTTTAGCGAGGCTGAAAACAGACTTCATGCCCAAAAAGGTGTAATGGTCTGGCTAGATGAGAAAAGAAGATGAGTGAAGAGAAAAATATATATGATGAGATAGATGAGATTGGTAATAGTCTTGGGCTAAGCAGTCCTGAGAAGACGATCTTTGAGATAGTTTCAACCAAAAATCCAAATGAGCATATTTTAAATTTAAAAAGTGGCTCTTGGGACTCAAAAGAGCCGTGGTTTGGTATTGATGAAAATCAAAATTTACACACAGTAATCTCTGTAAAATCGCTTTCGGCTTTGATCGAGGCCTTAAAAGAGTCGCAAAAAGAAAATTTTGATCTAAGGCTTGAAAAGACGATCTGGCAAAACATTCCGGTTGATTTTAGTGATGTTTGGGTAGTTGCTATGGATGAGATAAAAAAGATCGCAAGCGATAAAAAAAGCAGACAATTTAATATTGATCTTGACAAACTAGTAAAAAATATAAAAAAAGAGCATCCAAATTTATTTGTAGATATAAAAGAAATGATCCAAATGGCAAGGAGCAGGGCAGATGATTGATTTTAGTGCGTATGTGAAGTATTCTAGGCCAGGGCCAAGATATACGAGCTATCCGACGGCACCGGAGTTTAGCGATAAATTTAGCTATGAGGCTTATATAAAAGAGCTTGAAAACCGCGATAAAAAAAGGCCGCTTTCGCTTTATTTGCACCTGCCATTTTGCAGGAGTGCTTGTTATTTTTGTGGCTGTAATGTCATTTACACTAGCAAAGAGGATCGCAAAGAGAAATATATAAGATACATAGAAAAAGAGCTTGAAATTTTAGCTCGCCACCTGGATACTAGCGCTGAGGTCTTACAGATGCACTTTGGCGGCGGTACACCAACATTTTATAATGCCGAACAACTTGATGAGATCATAAAACTTATCAAGGCTAAATTTAAAAATTTCTCAAAAGAGGCTGAGATAAGCTGCGAGATAGACCCGAGATTTTTGACAAAAGAGCAGCTTGATGTACTTGTTTCTCATGGATTTAACCGCATAAGCTACGGCGTGCAAGATTTTGACGAAAAGGTGCAAAAAGAAATTCACAGAATTCAGCCCTATGAGATCACTCAAAATGCTGTAAAAATGGCTAGAGAGAAGGGTATAAAATCAATCAATATGGACCTAATCTACGGTCTGCCGTATCAAAGTCTAGAGAGCTTTAAAAAGACACTCGAGCTAGCTCTCACGCTTGATCCAGATAGGCTTGCAGTCTTTAACTACGCTCATGTGCCATGGATAAAAAAATCAATGCGTAAATTTGATGAAACAACTCTGCCAAATCCAGAAGTGAAGCTTGAGATTTTGAAATTTACAGCTGAGTTTTTAACTAAAAATGGCTATAAAATGATAGGCATGGATCACTTTGCAAAACCAAATGATGAACTTTTTGGTGCTTTAGCAAATGGCACTTTACATAGAAATTTTCAGGGTTACACAACAAAAGGTGGCGCTGACTTGATTGGTATTGGAGTGACCAGCATAGGCGAATGCAAAAGACACTACGCACAAAATCATAAAGATATGGATGAGTATGAAAAAGCAATTGATAGTGGAAAGCTGCCGTATGCAAAGGGAATTTATCTAAGTGATGAAGATCTACTTAGAAAGAGTGTGATTATGAACTTAATGAGTAATTTTGGGCTTGATATCAAAGCCATCGAGAATGAATTCCATATAAATTTCTTTGAACACTTTAAGGACGAGCTTGAGGAGCTAAAAAATTTAAGTGAATTTGTTGATATTACACCTACAAAAATTAGCGTAAATGAGACAGGGACACTAATAATACGCAATATTGCAATGTGTTTTGATGAATATCTAAAGAAAATTCCTGAGAATTTAAGGCGTTTTTCTAAAACTATATAAAAATTATTTTTTTGTCATAAGATATTTAAAATGCATTTAATATTTCTTGGTGTATAATTCGTATCAAAATTGTAAGTATAGACTTAATAATAAAAAAAGGCAAAAGGATCTTAGTTATGAAAAAGATGTTAGCAATTAGTGCTTTGGCAGCAACTGTACTGTCAGCTCAAGATGTTCCTTATAGGATTTTTCTAGCTTCATTTGCACAAGATGATAATCAGGCTAGAATTGATAGTGCTGTTAATAAAGTTAATAGCAAAATCTCTGATAGTAGACTAACTACAGGTATCTATGAGGTTGGTGGACGAAAATTTTTATATGTTGACACGACTCCGGTCTCTGAGGATGAAGCTAATAGTCTATTAGTTAAAGTTCAAAACGAATCAGGCTATAAAGATGCTTTAATGAGAGCAAAAGCACCTGTAGCTGATACTCAAATAACAAAAAAATCTAATATAGAACAAGCTATATCAACTGAAGTAAAACCAGTAGCACAAGTTGATGATGGAGTTTTGACTTTAGATCAAGTTATAAAGACTATTTTAAATGAAAATCCAAGTTTAAAAGCTACAGAATTTAACTATCTACAAGTTGGTAAAGATCTAAAAATAGCAAAAAATGCCTATTATCCAACACTTGACGCTGCTGCTAGAGTGGGATATGAGAAAAAACGCCTTGATGATGGAGTTTCTACAAGAAGAGGAGATGGAAGAATTTCTGGCACATCTCTAACCTTAGTTGAAAATTTATACAATGGTGGTGCTGATAAAAATAGAATAAATTCTCAAAGCGCAAGGCTTGATTCAGCTGCTTATTCAGTAGCACAAGCTGCAGATAGACTTACATTAAATGCTGCAAATGCTTACTTACAAGTTCTTCAAACTAAGAGAATTTTAGACATCGAAGAAGAAAACGTAAAGAGTCATGAGGAAATTTATAGCCAAATTAAAGATAGAGCAAGATCAGGTTATGGCGTAGCTTCCGAAGAGAGACAAGCTGGATCGCGCTATACTCTAGCTCAATCAAACTATACAGCCGCTAAAAATAACTATGAAGATGCACTTTCTACATTTGAGAAATTATATGGAAAAAAAGTTGCAGCTAAAAATTTAGTAATGCCTGAGTTTAGCCTTCCTTTGCCTAGCACAAAAGAAGCTGTTTATAACAAAGCAATTCTTTGCAATCCGTCACTTTTGGTTCAAAAATCAAATATTGCTATGGCAGAATCAGTTGTAAAAGAGAAAAATGCGCCTTTCTTACCAAAATTAGATCTTGTTGTATCTGGTGCGTATGATCATTCAAATGTTTTATATGACAATTATGAAGAACAAACATTTGACGCACTTTTAAGACTAAACTATAACCTTTACAATAAAGGTAATGATAAACTAGATAAAGAAAAAAGCCAACTTGCCGTTCAACAAGAGCAACAAACTTTGGATAATCTTGTAAGAGAGCTTAAAGAATCTTTGGAATTTTCATGGCAAAATTATGTTCTTAATCAAGAAAAAATGGGATATCTAAATCAACACGTTGAATATGCTAAAGCTACACTTGATGCTTACCAGGATGAGTTTAGAATCGGTCGTCGTGATCTTATAAACTTGCTTGATGCTGAAAATGAATATAACTCTGCGTTAAAAGAGATTGCTACAACTGAGACAGCACTATCTTATGCAAAATACAGACTGTTAGATAATATGGGAATGATCTCAGATAGCTTTGAACCAGGTTTTGCAAAGAGATACATTCAAGGTGCTTGCAGCATTCAAAACGATTTAAGATAAAAATGTAAAAAGTAATGACCATGAGGGTCAAGACAAATTTTTGGACGCTTATTGTAAGCGTCCTTTTTTTATTATTGGCAAGTGCTATTGGAGATTTTATAAAATCAACAACCATAGCAAAGGTAGCTAAAATTTATGGAGAAGATGCAAGAAGAAGGGCTTCTGCTCTAAATTCTTTAATGACTTCATTGCAAGATGCAACTGAACAAGAGAAATTAATAAAAGTAAATGACTTTTTTAACTCTTTTAGATGGGTTGATGATATGCAGCTTTGGCACAAAAAGGATTATTGGGCTACTAGAATGGAATTTATAGGAAAAGGTGCTGGTGACTGCGAAGACTACGTTATTGCAAAATATTTTACACTAAAGCAGCTAGGAATTCCAACTCAAAAATTATACTTCACATATGTTAAAGCCTTAAGATACAATCAAGCTCATATGGTTTTAGCATACTACGATACACCAAAATCTATTCCATTAATTTTAGATAACATAAATGGTAAAATAAAAATCGCAACTCAAAGAACAGACCTTGTTCCAGTTTATAGTTTTAATGGTGATTCGCTATACTTGGCAAAACAAGAAGGTCTTGGTCAAGCAATACCAGGTGGAAATAAAAAACAAAATCCTAAGTGGATGGAACTAATAGATAGGATAGGAAAAGAGGATTTATGACGCTATTTAAACAAATTATGATCGCCGTGATAACTTTTGGTATCATGATTTTTATGGCTGTTGGCTACTTAAATTTTAAGAGCCTAAATGGATATATTAATGACCAGCTTGGTGAAAATGCAAGACACACAGCAAATTCGCTTGGACTTGCTTTAAAGCCTATTATCGATCCAGACGATATGTCCTTGGCTCAAACAATGATAAATTCTATGTTTGACAGCGGTAGATATAAGCTTATTAAACTTGAAGATGTTGATGGTAAGGTTCTTATTGAAAATTCTCAACAAACTGTTGTTAAAGATATTCCCGAGTGGTTTTACAAAATAGCCAAGTTTGAAGCACCAATAGCAGATAGCGAGATTATGACTGGCTGGGCAAAATTTGGTACGCTTTATGTTCAAGGCAGCACTGCACTTGCCTATAATGAGCTTTATACCAACTCAAAAAATATTTTTAATTTTCTTCTTCTAATGATAATTGTCACTCTTGTGGTAGCATATTTTGCTCTAAAAGCTATTTTTAGGCCGCTTATGAAGGTTCAAGATCAGGCTGAGGCCATACTTGATAATAAATTTATTATTCAGAAAAGAATTCCATTTACAGCCGATCTTAAAAAAATGGTTCTAGCTATGAACTCTATGGTTAGCAAGGTAAAAGACATTTTTGAGAGAGAGGCAGCCACACTTAGTAAGTATCAAGAACTTTTATATAAAGATACAATGAGTGGTGCTAATAATAGAAGATTTTTTCAAACTAAATTTAGTGAGTATCTAGCTAGTGAAGAGTATTCAAGTGGAGTTACTTTGCTTGTTAGTTTTAAAGATCTAATAAATTTAAAAAGTACGCTTGGCTTTGAGAAATGGCAAAGCGTTGTAATGAAAATAGCTCAAATTTTACAAGAAAAATCAATCCATAATGATAAAAATGCGATTGTTGCAAGGCTTAACGATAATGATTTCATTGTACTTTCGTATGGTAGAAATTCATCAAATTTCTTGGCTCTATGTGATGAAATTATGAATGAGTTTAAAAAGCTTTATGCAAATTTTGCACTAAATGATAGCGAGTATCCAGTAAATGCTGCGATAGTTGAGTATTCACCAAATACTGATATCAAGACACTTCTTACTTCAGCTGACGTTACATTGGCTAGTTCAAGACTTGCTGGTAGCTTTGCATATAAGGTATTTAATGAAAATCAAAATACTTTAGTGATTGGTAAAGAGAAGTATAAAGAGCTTATTTTTGACTCAATAAAAGAAGATGAATTTAAATTCGCAGCTCAAAAGGTGATTGATCTTAATTCAAATTTTGAGCAGTATGAGCTTTATTTGAGGCTTGTTGATAAGGATGGAGTATGGCGTATGGCCTCATATTTCATGCCGATGGTAAATGAGCTAAATCTAGGCGCAATGCTTGATCTTCACATCTTAAATAGGGTAGCCAGAATTTTACCGGAGAATATCTTACCAAGTGGCAACTTGGCAATAAATTTGGGCAAAGAGATATTAAACTCAGATGAAAATTTTTCAAAACTTGAAGCTACGCTTAAAAAGATAAGTCAAATTTCGAAATATAAAAACTATATAGAAATTCCAAATAAAGACGATATTAGTATAGAAAGTATAGTTAAACTTACTAAAAAATTAAAAGAACTTGGCTTTGGATTTGGTTTTGACCACTTCGAGCTTAACGCAAAAGGTATCGAGAAACTAAAAGAATTTAACCCTGATTATGTAAAAATTCAGTCAAATGTCTTGATTGACTTCTTAAGTGATAAGTCAGGAGTAAACACAAAACAATCACTTGATGTTGTTTTAAGCTCAAAAGACATTATTTTGATCGCAATCGGTGTTGAAGGCGAAGAGCAGAAGAAAAAGTTAATCGATCTTGGCATTAAAAATATGCAAGGAATTTATATAGATGAAATTAAGAACATTGGATGATAGATGCATAGTGATAAGATAAAAGATGAGCTGCTTCAATGTTTGGTTATTTTTACCAAGCTTCATAATAATCCATACAGTGCCGATGCTTTAACTATTGGCTTGCCAGTAAAAGATAGCGATGAGATTGAGCTTTTTTCACTTAAAAGCTCAAGGTCTTTATTTTCTCGTGCTGCTTCTCGTGCCGGCTTTGCTTCTACCCTTGTAAGAAAAGATCTTGAACAAATCTCTCCTTTAGTTTTACCTTGCATTTTAATGCTTAGAGGCAAAAAAGCTTGCATCTTGCAATCTTTTAGTAAAGATAAAAAGACAGCAAATATCATAACACCAGAACTTTCAACTGGTACTAGCGCGATAGAAATAAGTAAATTAAAAGAAGAATATTTAGGCTATGCATACTATCTAAAGCGCGAGTTTGTTCCAGAGGATACTAGCTCAACAAAGCTAATTGATGCGGGCAATGACCACTGGTTTTGGGGAACTCTAAAGCGTTCAAAAAAGATTTATTTTGATGTTGTTCTTGCAAGTTTTATTATAAATTTATTTGTTCTTGCTAGTCCACTTTTTACGATGAACGTATATGACCGTGTCGTGCCAAATAATGCGGTTGAGACACTTTGGGTCTTGGCACTTGGTGTAAGTGTAGTTTATGGCATAGATCTTTTTTTAAAATTTGTAAGATCATATTTTCTTGAGATTGCTGGCAAAAAGAGTGACATCATAATGAGCTCTATTTTATTTGAGCGCGTTATGGATATGAAATTTAGCAATAAACCAAAATCTGTTGGTTCATTCGCTAGTAATCTAAAAGAGTTTGATACGGTTAGAAATTTCTTCTCATCAGCCTCATTGGCAGCCATTGTCGATCTTCCATTTGCGATCATTTTCTTGATAGTTACTTATTTTATAGGAAGCTATATCGTACTTGTGCCGATTGTTATTATGATAGCTATTTTATGTTATACGTTTTTTATAAAAGATCCACTTCAAAATGCTATTAAGAGTACATTTGAGGCTTCGGCTATAAAAAATGGAATTTTGATAGAGAGCCTTAGTAGTCTTGAGACTATAAAAACTCTTGGTGCTAGTGGCCATATACAATGGAACTGGGAAGAGGCAACTGGTGAGATAGCAAATAGAAGCATTAAATCAAAAATTATCACAACTTCGATAACCACTGTTACATCTTTTTTAGTGCAATTAAATACTATTGCCATTATCGTTCTTGGCGTCTATATGATACAAGATACGCATCTTACAATGGGTGGTCTTATTGCTGCGGTTATGCTTAGCTCTCGCGCTATCGCTCCTATGGGACAGGTGGCTTCGCTGGCTGCAAATTTTGAGCAGACAAAAACAGCCTATCAAAGTCTTAGTAAGATTATGCAAATGCCTGTTGAAAGGCCAGAAGGTAAAAAATTTGTTAGAAGAAATTCTTTTGATGGAAAGATCGAGTTTAAAAATGTAAGCTTTACTTATCCAGATACCACAAAAGGTTCGCTTGATAGGATAAATTTTGTTATTCAGCCAGGTGAAAAAGTTGGCATTATAGGCAAAAATGGCTCTGGAAAAACTACTTTACAAAAGCTCATTTTGGGACTTTACTCACCAACTGAAGGCTCAGTGCTAATTGATGGTATTGATATTAATCAAATCGACCCAGCCGATCTTAGGCGAAATATCGGCTACGTTCCGCAAGATGTTGTGCTTTTTAAAGGAACGGTTAGAGAAAATATTGTTCAAAAAGCACCATATGTTGATGATATTCAGATTATAAAAGCAGCTAAAGTAAGTGGAGTTGATGAGTATGTAAATGCCCATCCACTTGGATTTGATATGCCAGTCTTTGAAAGAGGTGACGGCATAAGTGGCGGACAGCGTCAAAGTATAGCTGTGGCTAGGGCATTTTTGCTAGATAGTCCTATTATTTTGCTTGATGAGCCAACAAATTCTCTTGATAATACAGTTGAAAATAAGTTAAAAATAAATTTAAAGACAAATACGGCAAATAAAACGATGCTGCTTGTTACACATAGGACGTCGATGCTAGATCTTGTTGATAGACTTATAGTTATGGACAATGGCAAAATTTTATTGGACGGACCAAGAGATGAAGTTTTAGCAAGACTTAGTGGGAAGTGATCATGCAAGAAGATATCAAGAATAAACAAAATGAAAATCCAAAAAATGAAAAAAGATTAATTTCTGAAAATAACATAAAAGAACAAGAGGAAGCTAGTAATAAAATTTTAAATAGTGTAGATGATATAAAGTCTAATCTTCAAACAAAAAATTATGATGCTTATGATTTGAAATTTATGTCAAGTCTTTCTGAGGCTGTTTTGGCTAAAGCCCCATCTACATCTAAAAAGATACTCTATACGGTTGCTATAACTATGTTTTGGCTTCTTGTTTGGGCCTCTTGGGCACAAATAGATGAGATCACAAGAGGTAGTGGTAAAATCATCCCGTCTGGGAAAAACCAAGCGATACAAAATCTCGAAGGCGGTATAGTCGATCAAATTTTTGTAAAAGAGGGTGATGAAGTCAAAAAAGATCAAATTCTAATAAGGCTAGATAATAAAAATTTTACGAGTAGTTATGGCGAGTCAAAACTAAGACTTGATGAACTTCAAGCAAAATTTATGAGACTTGATGCTGAGGCAAATGATAAGGAATTCGACTACGACGAAGCTAGAGATGCGAACAATAGTAAAGCCATAAGATACGAGCTAAGTCTGCATAATTCAAATATCGATCACTTAAATGAACAGATAGGAATTTTAACAGAGCAAATTCATCAACGCCAGAGTGAGTTGGTCGAACTAAAAAATAAAATTTCTCAAACCCAAAATAGCTACAACCTTGTTCTAAAAGAAAAGGCCATTATGGAGCCAATCTTTAAAAAAGGTCTTGTTAGTGAGGTCGAGTATATCCAGCTTCAAAGACGCGTAAACGATCTAAGAGGTGAGCTCGATGCTGCCGTTCTTGCCGTACCAAGAGTTGAATCAACTATAAAAGAAGCGAAAAATAAGATCGAAGAAGTAAAACTTGCTTTTAAAAACAATGCAAAAAAAGAGCTAAATGAAGTTTCAGCAGAGATCGCAAGGATAAATGAATCACAAATCAGTCTAAGCGATAGAGTAGAAAGAACATATGTAAGATCTCCAGTAAATGGTATTGTCAGCAAAATGATGGTTCATACCGTATCAGGAGTTATCAAGCCTGGTGAAAATATTGCCGAGATCGTTCCTCTTGAGGATAAATTGGTTGCTGAAGTAAAAGTAAAACCAGCTGATGTTGCATTTTTGAGGCCTGGACTTGATACGATGGTTAAATTTACGGCTTATGATTTTAGTATTTACGGTGGTTTAAAAGGCAAAGTAACGCAGATTAGTGCCGATACGGAGACTAATGAAAAAACTGGCGAGAGCTATTATTTAGTCAGGATAGAAACTGAGAAAAATTATCTTGGTAGCGAAGAAAAACCGCTTAGAATAAAAGTTGGTATGATAGTCTCAGCTGATATCATTACCGGCAAAAAGACAATACTTGATTATTTATTAAAGCCTATTTTAAAGGCAAAGCAAAATGCCTTAACGGAGAGGTAATGGGCAAGATCGCTTTTTATGATAAGAAATTTGGTGAATATGAGATCGAAAAATTTCAAAATTTACAAAATTTCTATCTCATAAAAGATGATCATTACTGCGATATAGTTAATGATGAAATTGAACGATTTAAATTTAGTGATTGTGAAATAGATTTTTTACAATTAGTAGATGTTGCTAGCAGACATAAAAAACTATTTGAAAATATAAAAATTCAAGATGATATAGTAAGAAGTATTAAAATTTTAATAAAAGGCTATGACCAGAGTTTGGATAAATTTGACTTTGATCCTGGAATTTTAAATTTAAATGCTCCTTATAAATATGCTATATCACAAGATTTTTTCGAAATGACCATTCTTTTAGAAGAAAAACCTTCTGTGGTTACTAAATTTTTCTCATCAATAGATTACAAGATATACAAAA
Source organism: Campylobacter concisus (assembly GCF_003048575.1). Classification (NCBI taxonomy): domain Bacteria; kingdom Pseudomonadati; phylum Campylobacterota; class Epsilonproteobacteria; order Campylobacterales; family Campylobacteraceae; genus Campylobacter; species Campylobacter concisus. The sequence continues at coordinate 421,698 of NZ_PIRZ01000001.1, forward strand.
ATGGCGAAAGTCGTCACGTAGAATTTTTTATAAATAATAAAAAAATTTATGAAAGAATCATATAAATAATCCAAGGAAAGGTGATGCAAGTTATTTTATTTACACAAAATAGTGCATTAAACAATATTTGGAGAAGCTATTTTACTGGCAATAGCGATGTGAAATTTATACATAATAGAAAAGAGTTTTTTTCTCATATAAATGATGATGTTGATATTATAGGCATTGATATTGATGTTTTTAAAGATAATATTGATGATGTTATAAAAAATATAATTGAAAATTCCCCAAATATAAAAATACTCATACTCTCAAATAGGCCAACGATAAACGAAGGCAAGCATCTACTTACGCTTGGAATCAAGGGCTATGCAAATTCTCACATGAGAAAGACACACTTTGAAGATGCTTTTGAAGCTATTTTTAATGGAAATATATGGCTTTACCAAGAATTTGTTCAGGCAATGATTAGTGAGCTAACCGGCTCATATATTAATAGTGAAAGTGAAAAGGCAGATAAAAGGACTGACCTCTCTGAACTTAGTTCAAGGGAAAGAGAAGTTGCAGATTTAATCTATCAGGGTCTAACAAATAATGAAATTTCAGAAAAAACAGGTATTACACTAAGAACAGTTAAAGCACATACAAGCTCGATTTATAGTAAGCTAAATGTAAAGGATAGAATAGGGCTTGTGCTTTTGATGAAGCAGCTTGACGCATAAAATCTTGACTTATTTTTTGAAAAAATAAGATTCTTCTTCAAAAACTATAAATTTTTATACATGTGCCCATAAAGAAATACATATACAACTTTTACTAGCTGAAGAATACAAT